>JAISWI010000095.1 GCA_031270865.1 Oscillospiraceae bacterium | reverse complement strand
GGTTTCACCCCCCTTGACCCCCTGACCAGCGTGACGCTGGACCCTCGTGGCCAGGGTAGGTTGTTCCTCCAAGAATTGCCCCGGCTTTGATATCACTCATCACTCATTCCCCAGGTTATTCAACTCACTGTCATCCACGTTGACGTAGTCGGTCTCGGCGGAGGTGAGCTTGCTCTCATCAAACGTATTGGTGATAACCGCGCCATCCTCCCTTGTATACGTGTAATCCAGCGTATTCGCTATCAACTGTATGAACGTCTTCCCGGGCAGCAGCGGTATCTCATTGCCCATGAAGTCTATGAACACCGTGCGGCTGTCCTCGTTGGCGCGCACCCACTTTCCCTGGATATGCCTCCCGCCTATATACAGATCGACCAATCCCTCCCCGGTAAGCTCGTACACCGGCCTTGACGAGGTATGGTTAAAGAACGACAGCTTCACCCTTTGCACAATCACGTTCGCGGCGGATATGCGCTTGCCCGTATACCCGTCGACCTCCGGCTGCCCGTTGTAGCTGCGATCGTACACCCTTAACGCCTCATTATACGTATATGTCGGGTTATAGTCCTCGCCGTAGTTCACATTGACGGCTACAGCGGAGTCATACCCTACCTGAACGGTATCGCTGAACTTATACGCGTGGTTGCGCGGCGTGTAATCCGGGTAGTACTTAGCCGATATCGCCGCCAAATCCGCTATCGCGTTATGCGGGCTGACCCTCGCGAACTGGCCGGACGACCTTTTCAGCACATCCCCATACTTGTTGGTAATGCCGTTGATCTGGAACTTATCGTCCACCTTATGCTGCTTGAAGTAATCCGACACGCTCGTGCCCGCCAGCGTTTGCCAGCCCCAGAACACGAACGGGCAATCCCATTCCTGGCGCAAGCTGGCCGAGAACGTCCTAGCCGATCGCAGCGCCCCGGCCATATCGGGCATGCTGTCGTTGTAGACTAGGGTATAGCGGGTATGCGACGGGCTGTAGTACACCGCCTCGTAGACGATGTCGGCCTCCGACATACTCCAATGCGGCCTTGCTTCAGGCTGGTTAGACATAACCATTATAAGTGGTTTATAATCCTTGTTCAGCGTGGGCAGACCTGTAGTCGCGGAGAATCCATGCGGAACCGGGTTTTCGCCGTACACCAGCGAGTTGACGCTCATCGACGCGCCGCGGCCCGATATGGGCACGGCTAACGCGCCGGAGACAGTGAACAGGGTCGACGCGGCCATGAGCGCCGCGCATAGCGCGGCAATCGGAATCACAAGCGTGAGGCGTGGGCGGCCTGTCCGCAATGCGCTCACCTCCAGTCGTTCATTACCAGGCGGATTTGTTTCTTTTATATGACGTGATTTGCGATATATTTTCTTCCATCCCCGCGCAATTTTTTTACGCGGGTTATTCCAGCAGGCTTGGACGCGTTGGCGAATGTTAAAATTTTCATAACCTGTTATCTGTTTCCAATCGTCCAATTTACTTAATATTCAAGTGTCCGCGCCGCATTTTCACCTTGCCAACCTCCATGTTGTTTGGTATACTAACAGTTATGCAAGCTCAGCATGATTCATAACAGCAAGGAGGGCTGACCGTGGCTCAGCCTGTCAAGGGCGGATTGCGCGGGCTCGCGCTGGATTACGGAGCGTCCAGCGGGAGGGCGATACTGGGGAGATTCGACGGCAAGCGCCTGTCGATAAAGGAGATACACCGCTTCGCGAACGAGCCTGTCAAGCTGCCCGACGCGTTGTATTGGGACGCGCCGTACCTATACCAGCAGATGCTGGAGGGGATATTCATAGCCTGCGCTTCGGTCGGGGCGCCGGACTCCATAGGCGTGGATACCTGGGGCGTTGATTTCGGCATGCTGGACCGTGACGGCCGGCTCGTCGCCAACCCCACGCATTACCGCGACACGCGAACCAACGGCATGATGGAGGAGGCGTTCCAGCGCATGACCCGCGCCCGGATATTCAAGCATACCGGGCTGGCGTTCATGCAGATCAACACGCTTTACCAGCTGCTGTCGATGGAGGCCTCGCCGCTGCGCCAGGCCGCCTACACCATACTGATGATGCCGGACTTATTGACATATTTCCTCACGGGCGAGCAGTGCGCGGAGTATACCATCGCCTCGACGTCGCAGTTGACCAACCCGGTCCAGCGCGACTGGTCGCGCCAGATCCTTAGCGCGTTCGGGCTGCCGCGCTCGTGGTTCCCCGACATTACCGAGCCGGGCGCGGTGATTGGCCAGACCCGCGCCGACGTCAACCAGCGGATGGGGCTGTCCAAACCGATCCCTGTCGCGGCGGTCGGCTCCCACGACACGGCCTCGGCGGTATGCGCGCTCCCTGTCGATGAGAAGCTGGGCGGGCGTTTCGCTTACATCAGTTCGGGCACATGGTCGCTGCTGGGCGCGGAGACCGACCAGCCCATCATTAACGACGCGGTGCTCACGGCCAATTACACCAACGAGGGCGGGGTATTCGGCAAGACGCGCGCGCTTAAGAACATCATGGGGCTGTGGATACTGCAGGAATGCCGCAGGGTATGGCAGCGCGAGGGCATAACGGACAGCTTCGCCACGCTTGCGGACAAGGCGTCGCTGGAGAAGCCGTTCCTGGCGTTCTTCGACCCGGACAGCGAGCGCTTCCTGCCGCCGGGCGACATGCCCGGACGCATAGCCCAGGCGTGCAGGGAAACGGGCCAGCCCGTCCCCGAAACGCCCGCGCAAACAGCCCGCGTGATTTATGAGAACCTCGCGCTGAAATACCGCTGGGCCATCAACCAGCTAAGCCGCGAGATACTGGGCGAGAGGATCGACCGTGTCTACATAGTGGGCGGCGGCAGCAACAACGCGCTGCTCAACCGCATGACCGCGCAGTCGCTGGGCATTCCCGTATACGCTGGCCCGGACGAGGCGTCCGCGATCGGCAATCTGCTAACCCAGGCCTCCGCGCTGGGCGAGCTGAAGAGCCTGAGCGAGATACGCTCCGTGGTCCGCGCGTCGTTCGCGCCGAAGCTGTTCGAGCCGTCCAACCGGGATGAGTGGGACGACGCGTACGCCCGCTTCCTGAAGGCTACGGGACTGCGGGCGTGACCGCCGCGCTTGCCATGGACGCGCGGCTGCTTAACGGACAGGCGCTGGCGTACGTGGGCGATTCGGTGCACGACCTGTATATAAGGACGCGGGCGGTGCGCTCGGGCGCGTCGGTCGGGTCGATACACCGCGCGGTAGTGGGGCAGGTGAGGTGCGCGGCGCAGGCGGACGGCCTGGCGCGGATCGAGCCGATGCTGACGCCGGACGAGCTTGCGATAGTCAAGCGCGGCAGGAACAGCCATCCCCGCCACGCGAAGCCCCACGGCGCGACGGGCGCCGACTACTCCCGCGCGACCGGACTGGAGGCCCTGCTCGGTTACTTATATCTAACCGGACAGGAGCTTAGGATCAACGCGCTGCTGGACGCGCTGGAGCGAACCTAATCAATCACCGCGCGCGGTATCATACAGCCGGACAGCCCGTCCGGCATGGAGGGCATATGCCAGACGGACGCGACAACAAACCGCGTTACAAAACCAACCCCGCGGGCGGCGGGAACAGCCGCGGCGGTTACAAACCGCGCGGCAGCGACCACGGCGGGTTCAAGCCGCGCGGCAGCGACCATGGCGGGTTCAAGCCACGCGGCGACGATCACGGCGGGTTCAAGCCGCGCGGTGACGATCGCGGCGGGTTCAAGCCACGCGGCGACGATCATGGCGGGTTCAAGCCGCGCGGCGACGATCATGGCGCGTTCAAGCCGCGCGGCGACGATCGCGGAGGGTTCAAGCCGCGCGGCAATCACAGCGGACCTAACCCGCGCGGCAACGCGTTCAGCCGGTACAGCGACCGCAACAGCGTTCGAGTAATCGATCGAAGCGGACCGAACCAGGACAGGCCGCCCAAAGCCAATCGGTTCGGCGAATCATCCGGCAAGCCGGACCATCCCGACAGGTTCGATAAACCAGCGCGGTTCGACAAGCCCGTGAGGTTTGACAAGCCGGCGCGGTTCGACAGGACCGCCCGTCCCGCCAAACCCATGTATGGCAAGCGTCCGGCGACAGCGCGTCCACCCGAGGCGCGTCAACCCGAGGCGCGTCCGATCGGAGCGCTTCCTCCCGAGCCGCGTCCGGTCATGCCGCGCCCGCCGCGCGAGCCACACCGCCCGGAGGCAATCGCCCCGGCCGCGATCATCGTGACCGAATCCACGCCGAACAGCGAGAACATCCTCGCGGGACGCAACCCCATCCGCGAGGCGTTACGCGCCGGGCGCGACCTGGAGAAGCTGATGACCGCGAAGGGCGACCTGTCCGGCTCAGCGCGCGAGATCGTGGCGATGGCCCGCGAGAGGGGCGTGCCCATCCACGAGGTGGACCGCGCGGCGCTGGAGCGGCTAAGCCCCGCGCATCAGGGACTGGTCGCGATAGCGTCGGCGTACAAGTATTCCACGGTCGAGGGGATACTCGCCCGCGCCGCGGAGCGCGGCGAGGAACCGCTCGTCGTCGTGCTGGATGGCATCACCGATCCCCATAACCTGGGCGCGATCATCCGCAGCGCGGAATGCGCGGGCGCCCACGGCGTGGTCGTCCCGGACCGCCGCGCCGCCGGATTGACCGCCGCCGTAGTCAAGGCCTCCGCCGGGGCGATAGAGCATCTGCCCGTCGCGCGCGTGGTCAACATCACGCGCCTGCTGGCCGAGCTGAAGGAACAGGGGCTGTGGATACTCGCGGCGCATACGAGCGGCGAAGATTACACTCGAGCGGACCTTAGCGGCCCGATCGCGCTGGTCATAGGCTCGGAGGGCGAGGGTATCTCAAGGCTGGCGCTGGAGAAATCCGACAAGCGCGTCACGCTGCCCGTACGCGGGCGGACCGACAGCCTTAACGCCTCCGTCGCGGCGGGAATCCTGTTGTACGAGGTAGCGCGGCGGCGGGGGATATGATCCCGCTCCTGCTGGTCGATGGTTACAACGTGATCGGCCAGTGGGCGCGCGCCAAAAAGGAAGGCTGGCCGATAGACCAGGCCCGCGAGCGGCTGGCCAACTGCCTGAGCGAGTACGCCGCGTTCGAGGGAATAGAAGTGGCGCTGGTGTTCGACGCGACGCGCAGCGACAGACTGACCCGAACGGAAGAGCGGTCCGGCCAGCTGACGGTGGTATTCACCCGCGCCGGCGAGACGGCGGACCAGTACATAGAGCGGGCCGCGGACTGCGCCCCGAGAAACCGCGAGCTGCGCGTGGCCAGCAGCGATTCAGTCGTCCAAACGATAGCGTTTGGGCGCGGCGCGGCGCGAATCCCGGCGCGGGAGCTGATACTGGCCATCGACCAGAGCCGCGCCAGGCAGCGCTCCGCGATCTCCGCGCCAGCCGTCCGGGGAGTTAAGTCTTACCCGATATACCAGCGCCTGCCGCCGGAACAGCAGGCCGCGCTGGAAAAGCTGCGCAGGGGGGAGTGATCCCATGTACAACGCGAAGGAACCCTACCAGGCCGACACGCCGGGCGCGGACGGCGAGCCAAACGCCGGCGACAACCTATTCGGCAGTCCGTTCCTATTGTACAACACCGCGTTTGAGAACCGCCCGGACGAGGAGATCGCGCTGCTGGCGCAGCAGGACGACGAGCCAGCCCTCGAATACCTGTTAAGTAAATATAAGAACTTCGTGCGCTCCAAGGCCCGCAGCTACTTCCTGATCGGCGCTAGCCACGAGGACATCGTCCAGGAGGGCATGATCGGGCTGTTCAAGGCGGTGCGCGACTACCGCCCGAACAAGCTGTCCACGTTCCGCGCGTTCGCCGAGCTGTGCGTGACCAGGCAGATCATCACGGCCATCAAGACCGCCACGCGCCAGAAACACATCCCGCTGAACTCATACATTTCGTTAAACAAACCCGTGTTCGACGAGGAGTCCGACCGCACGCTGCTGGACCTGATAACAGAGGCGCGCGTGACGAACCCGGAGGACCTGGTGATCGGCCGCGAGGAATTCACCAAGATGGAGGGTCAGATAGGCACGATGCTCTCGCGGCTGGAGCAGGAGGTGCTGCTGGCCTACCTGGACGGCCGCAGTTACCAGCAGATCGCGCGCGACCTGTCACGGCACGTGAAGTCCATCGACAACGCGCTGCAGCGCGTCAAGCGCAAGATGGAGAAACTGCTTGAGGAAAAGACACAGGCGGCGCGGCTGTAACCATATCGCTCGCCTAAACAGGAGGAAACACAGCGAATGACTAAAACCGATATACTCCTGGCCTACGCGACAGGAAGGAGCGCGGTCTCCGCGCTGGACGCGCGGCGGCTCACCCACCTGAACTTAGCCTTCGCGAAGATCGACAACCATGGCGGCTACGCCTGCGACCACCCGCTGCAGTCGCGGATCGCCGAACTGCGCGAAGCCAACCCGCGCCTGAAGGTCGTCGCGTCCATCATACCCGCGCGGCCGGACGCGTTCACGGTATGCGCCGCCGATCCGGAACTGCGCCGCGAGTCCGCGCGGAACTGCGCCGCGTTCCTGGACGAATTTGGTTATGACGGCGTGGACTTCGACTGGGAATATCCGTGCGTGCCATCGAACGGCGTGGCCGCGACCGCCGCCGACAAATCCAACTTCACCGCGTTCCTCCGCGAAACGCGCGAGGCTATCGGGCCGGGCAAGCTGCTGACCATCGCCGCCGGAGCCGACACGTATTACTGCGAGTCGGTGGACATACCAGCCGTCAGCGAAATACTGGATTTCATAAACCTTATGACATACGACATGAAGTGCGGGTTCCACGCGTTGAGCGGGCACCATACAAACCTGTTCGCGTCGACGGGCGATTACTTCCGCAACAGCTGCGACCAGGCGATGCGGCTGTTTGAGTCGTACGGGGCGCCGAAGTCCAAGTTGGTGATGGGCGCGGCGTTCTACTCGCGCAAGTGGGAGGACGTGCCCGACTTCAACGGCGGATACCTGCAGCTTACGCCAAAGGGCGGCGGGTACGGCCCGGGCTACGCGCGGCTGGCTGAGTCATTCATCGATAAGGGCGGCTTCGCCCGCCGCTGGGACGACGAGGCCAAGGCCCCGTACCTGTTCGACGGAAGCGCGTTCATCTCGTATGACGATCCTGAGTCGATCGCGCATAAGTGCGCTTACGTGAAGTCGCGCGGCTACCGCGGGCTGTTCTATTGGGAACACGCCAGCGACCCGTCCGGCGTTCTGCTGGACGCCTGCCATAGGGGATTATTCGGATAGACGAGGCGGGGGCGGCTTGCTTTGCCGCCCCCGCGCGTCCAGACGCCAGGATGTTAGTCCAACGGAGGTTTCTCCACAGGCCGCCGCGCCGCGTAAAGAGCGGCCAGGGCCGCCGCCTGCCCGGGGGTGTTGATCGCGCTCGGGGCAATGCCCGTGTAATCCGTAGCCGACGCTACAGCCGCCAGGTTGTAGTAAGGGTCGTCGAATATTGAAAACTCGCGCTTTCGTTCCATTATCAGCGCCTCCCGCAAGACTAGAATGCCCCGCGAGGACGGCCGCCATTCTGGAAATAAATCTCGCGATTGACATCCGCCCGCCAATATGTTACAATATCGTCCATGCCGAAGTGGTGGAATGGCAGACGCTCCGGACTCAAAATCCGGTGCCCGCGAGGGCGTGCGGGTTCAAGTCCCGCCTTCGGCACTGTAGCAGGAACTTCGCGACACGTGGGGTTCCTGATTTTTTCTAGGCCGCGCCTCAAAAACTGGCATCCACGCATTAGCCAGAACAACGTCTGTCAGCCGTTACCAACGCACATTCGGGCAGCCACGCAACACGAAACGCGGCACGGCGCAGGACACGTCCGCATACCCGCCTTCGTCGCCATTCATTATCCGAAATTTGACCGGGTACACGCCCCATGTCACAGGTTATCAGACAGTATCCGCGCGGCTTCGTCTATCACGACGGCGAACGCGCGGATTTTCGCGGCGACGCGCGATCGCCTCACCGGGTCGTTGAGCGGCTCGGCTTTCGCGTATACGCCGCCGCCTAACGCTTCAAGGCTGTCGGCGTCGTTATCCTTGCCCTCGCCGCCCCACATCCTCGCGGTCTTGCGGTACAACGCGCCGACCTCCTTCAGGAACCCCATGTCAGGATTCAACTCCATCGCCTTATTGAGGAAACTATGGCAGCAAGTCCCGTTCGTGGCGAGTATACAAACATAACTACAGTGGGTGAACCACATCCCCTCGTCCGTCATTACGCCCGCGCCGCCGCTGTCAAGCCAATCCGCCCACTGCCGAAACGCCTCCGCCCCGAAAACATACCCGTCGGTCTGAGTCGCCAGCAGTCCCGGCAGCCGCTCAATCGCCTCCCTGTACACCCGCGCAAGCGGAACCTCGCGGACCTTGCCGCCGACAAAGATCATCGACGCGATATCCGCGCCGGCGGAAACCCTCTCCGGCTCGGCGCGGTCGTGAACCATATGCAGCGTCGTCTGGCCGCCGTCCTCATACCCGACGACGACGCTCCACAGGTTGTCAAACCCGCGCAGGCATATCACGGGGACGCCGCGGTCTATGCTCTCAACCACCTTCGCCGCGTACTCCCGCCGATCCGTGACGACCTCGCGCGCGTAGCCGATCCAGCCGAACACGCCCGCCGCATACTCCGCGCTGTAAAGGTAGTCGGACGCGCACTCGCCTCGAAACCTGCCATCCTTCGGCCAAACCTGCGTGAAGTTGTCGCCTGTAACGCCGGCGAACAACGAATAATCGTAATCAGTCGCCGGGGCCTTGCCATCCCCGCCCGGCCGGGGCGCGACCGACTCCATGACATAGGCCGCGCAGCCGTTGAACCAGTAGTTTTCGCCGCGGTAATCGTTGACGACTGGGTGGATGTTCGCGATGATGTTACGCTCCAGCATGGCGGCGCCTCCCGTCCATTTTTGTATGTACAGCGCGTAATCCACAAAAAAGAACCGCGCGGCCCCATTATACCACACAACGCCCGCTCCGCGCTACTCGCCCCCAACGACGACCGTAACGCTCATGCCCACCCTGCGCAGCCGCCCATCCTCGTATTCAATGGAAACCATGTACCGCGGATCGCCTTCCTCGCCAACGCTCAAGCCTGAGATACCCGCGACCGTTCCGACAATCCCCGTCACGCCGCCGCCGGACTGGAACTCCAGACCAACCTCGCCGCCTATCTTTATCGAATCAAGGTCACGCTCCGGCACGGGAACCTGGACGACCAGCCCCGACAGCGGGTACAGCGTCGCCAGCGACTGCCCGGCGCTGACCTGCGCCCCAACCTTGACCTCGACCGACGCGACGATCGCGGCTTCCCGGGCGCGTATAGTTGAATCCAGCGGCTGGCCGTTAACCTTCCCTGTTTCCATCAGCAATTGCCCGCGGGCGACGGCGTCGCCCTGACCGACATACATCGCGGTGATCACGTCCGACGCCTTCACGGGCACATCCGGATTCCGCGCGACGGTTCCCTGCCCGATCCGAAGCGAGGGCGTCCGCGCCTCGTCGCGGTAGACGCGGACCTTCTCGTCAAGAGGCAGGTTCCCACCGTCAAGCTCGATCGTGAACGCCTTGCCGCTGACCTGCGCGATGAACCCGGTTCCCGTAAGCCCGCTGTCCTCGCGGCTGGCAAGATACACCCGCTCGCCGACGCGCAGGGTTTTGTTATCCTCTGATACATAGGCGTTGCCCGTGTCGGCCTTGACGATCTTCGCGTTGGCCGGCTCGATATACAGGGCCGCGCCGTAACGCTCGGCCAGCGTGGACGCGTCCAGCCCAAGCCCCGCTCCGGCAAGCCTGACCGTTCCATCGCACGGCGCTGTGACCGCCGCTCCCCGAACCTCGAGCAGCGCGGCGCCATCGGCCACGATATCGCCAGCCGTCGCCGATATTCCGTCAACATACCCGCCGATAGGCGAGGCGGCCGACACCGTCACGCCAGGCGCGACCTCACCATACAGGGTCAGCGCGGGCGATTCCCCCGCTCCAGCGGCGAATGACAACCCCATGACCACAACCAGCCCGACGCCCAGCGCGGCGATCCTCCTAACCATGCTAAAACCCTCCTATCCCATCATTGTCCGGCGGCGCGGAAGCGTATCTCCACCACCGTGCCGCCGCCGTCGTTGTCGCGAAGCGATATACTCCCGCCCATGCCCTCCACCAGCTGCCGCGCGACGCTAAGCCCCAATCCCGCCCCGCCGCTCGAGCTTGACCGCGCCGCGTCCAGCCGATGGAACCGGTCGAACACCCGCTCCTTCTCGTCGTCCGGAACGCCTATGCCCGTGTCCGCGACCCTAAGCCGCGCGTCCGCGCCATCCCGCCGCGTCTCAACGGCGACCGACCCGCCCTCGCGCGTGTACCTCAGCGCGTTATCCAGCAGCGCGAGGAAGACCTGGTGCAGCCGATCGTCGTCCGCGACCAGCGCGACCGGCTCGATCATCTCTATAATGGTTATGTTTTCGTTCACAGCCAGCGGGCGTATCCACGATACCGCGCGTCGGGCGGCGTCCGCGGCGTCGGTCAGACGCGCGTCGATGCCCATCTCGCCGGCGTCCGCCCGCGCGAGGTCTATCATGTCGGATACCAGCCGCGCCAGCCGGGAGCACCCATCCCGCACGTTTGAAAGGAACGGCGAGAACTCCCCAAGCGGAGCGTCCGACAGCGCGTCGGCGTTCGCGCCGATGGCCGCGACAGGCGTCCTCAACTCATGCGAGGCCGCCGCGATGAAGGCGCGCTGCCGCGCGATGGATTCCTCTATGGGGCGGATGGACCGCTTGGCCAGCAACCGCCCGCATACCGTGATGACCGCCAGCCCGAACGCGACGAGCGCGGCGAATATCCAGCGCAGGCGTGTCCGCGCGATAATCTCCTCGGTGCGCTGCTGCCCGATCAGCGCGACGCTGCCGCCCACGCCCAGCGGCATCGTCGTCACGCGGTAAGGCACGTTCCCGCTATCGTCGAGCAGGTAAGTCAATATGTTGATGGAACCGACCAGCGTCCCGCCCTCCTGCGCGCGTTCCGACGATAATACCTCCGGCGTCACGGGTGTCTCGAATGGCGGCGCGGACGACAGCGCGGATTGCAGCGCGGACGACAGCGCGGGTGGCAACGCGGATGACAGATCGGATGGCAGATCGGATGGCAACTCGGATGATAGCTCGGATGGCAGCGCTGATGGCTCCGCAGGCTCGGCATGCGCGATGATCCGGACACTCGCGCCGCCGCCCGATCCAGGCTCACCATCGTTTATCATTGTGATAATCTGTAACGGCCTGCTTGCGCTCTCGATCTGTTTTTCCATGAACACGCGGTACTGCTCGGGCACTTGGACCGTCATAGGCTCGCCCGTCTCGGAGACCACGCGAACCGCCGCGATGATCGACCGCGCGTACAGCGCCAACTCGCGCTCGTACTGCTTGCCCAGCGTGCGCTCCGCCACGGATAACGCGCTCACCGTGATGGCGACGAGTATCACGCCGGAGACGGCGGCATTGAGCAGCGTGAGCTTCCAACCCAGGCGGCGCAGCGACCTGTCGGGTGAGCCGCCGACACTCTTGTATGGTTTAAACCAAAACGCCCGCTTCATTTGCCGCGCTCCAGCCTGTAGCCGCTGCCCCGCACGGTCTGGATAGACGCGCGGGACCGCGCCTCGCGCAGACGCTTGCGCACGAAATGTATATATGTATCAATGCTTCCCTCGTCCGCGTCGGCGCCGCCCCACACGCGCGACATGATAACCCCGCGCGTGAGGGTTTGCCCAGCGTTACGCATGAGCAGCGAGAGGAGCTTCGCCTCAGTAGCGGACAGCGGGACCGACCTCTCCGCGCATTCCAGCGTGAGGCTGTCCAAGTCCAGCGTAAGGTCGGCGGCGCGTTCGGTGTTGCCCGGCGACCACGGGACTTTGCGCCGGTTGAGCGAGCGTACCCGCGCAAGCAGCTCATCCATCGCGAACGGCTTGACGAGGTAATCGTCCGCGCCCGCGTCCAGTCCAGCCACGCGGTCACGCACCGCGTCCATCGCGGTGAGCATCAGCACGGGCGTGGATATCCCGGCTGAGCGCGCCCGCGCCAGCAGCGTAACGCCGTCTATTCCCGGCAGCATCCGGTCCAGTATGATCAGGTCGAACGGCGCGTCCGACCGTTTCAGGGTCTCGTATCCCGCCGCGCCGTCCGTCTCGGGGACGGCCTCCATGCCCTCCCTGCGTAGTCGGTAACACAACGCCGCCGCCAACGCCCGGTCGTCCTCGATCAACAGTATCCGCATGGAAACCGCCTCCCACACATCCATGTTAACGCTATAACCGCACGATCACTCGTTCAGGTAGAATCAGGACAAACGGCGCGTCCGACCGTATCAGCGTCTCGTATCCCGCCGCGCCGTCCGTCTCGGGGACGGCCTCCATGCCTTCCCTGCGCAACCGGTAGCACAGCGCCGCCGCCAACGCCCGGTCGTCCTCGATCAACAGTATCCGCATGGAAACCGCCTCCCGCGCATCCTTGTTAACGTTATAACCGCACGATCACTCGTTCAGGTCGTCCTTGATCAACAGTATCCGCATGGAAACCACCTCCCGCGCATCCATGTTAACTCTATAGCCGCCGCCCGATCACTCGTTCAGGTAGAAGAACGCCCGCTGCTGGACCAGCCGCGCCGCTTCCCGCGCGGTTCCAATACCGTTGAAGTAACCCGCCGTCTCCTCCGTGATGAATCCCAAAAGCGTCGCGTCGGTAATCGAGGGCTGGTCCAGCGTGTCGCACATCGCGCGGATGGATTCCCACGCCGCGCGATCCGGCTGTTGGATCGTAAGCTGTCCCGCTCCGGGGATCATCAGTATCTGGCGTATGTCCGCGTTCTCGCTTCGGTCTATCGCGTCCTCGAAGAGTTTATCAAGCGCGGACGATGTCGTGGGTATGCCGCCAAGCGACTCCATAGACTGCGTCTCGTCCGAGAATAACACCCGGATGAACTCCTCCGCAAGGTCGGGCTGCCGGCTGAGCGCGTTCACGCCCGCTATTATCAACGGCGTGTAGGCCGCGCCCGCGCCGTCCAAGCCCGGTATGGGAACGCGCCCGCCCTCAGCCCCGCCCGACAGCGAGTACGCCATCGACACCTGCGCCAGCCCCGCCATCCTCATCGCGTTCAGCGCGATGGAACCATTATACACCGCGAGCATCTCCTGCGGGTCGATCCCCACGCGCGCCGAGACCGCCGCGCTGTTTGACAGGCGTCCCGGCAGTTCCAAATCGTTAATCTCGCCCTGCGAGTCGTACAGTTCCTTCACCGTCTCAAGGAACCGGACGAACGCCTCCGACTCGAAGTTAACCGCGCCGTCCTCGCCGCGTATCGACGCCTCGCACGCCGGGTACAGCAGTTCCAGCCACTCGGCGGGGGTTCGCGCCATCATCGGGGCCTGGTCAGGCTCGAGCGCGGCGCGCGGCAGGTCGGCCAGCGATCCCACCCGCGACACTACATCCTTATTTCCCCATAACGTGTCAAACGTAAACTGCGCGGGCACGGCGTATGTAACGCCGTCGGAGGATTGGCTGCCCCGCGCGACGCCCGGCAGCAACCCCAGCGACGAGACGAGGGCCGATATATCCTTCAGTACGCCCCTTGATATGTATTGATCCATAGGCAATCCATCGAGCATCAGCACATCACCGCCCTTCCCGGCCAGCAGGTCGGTATTCAACGCGCGGATGTGGTCGTCCGTCGGCGATGAGTCGCCCTCGGCCAGACGCGTTTCCAGGATAACCTTGATATCCGGGTTAGCCCGCTCAAACTCGTTCGCGGCCTTGCGCAGCCGATCGGACGCGTACAGCGAGGTTACGCGCAGTTCGGATCGCTCCGACGTGGACGCGCTGCCAATAGGCGTGAGCAGGTACAGCGCGGGCGGCTCGTCGCTTGTCAGGCTCCGGATAACGTTCGTGATCGCGCCGCCGCCGCTGATCGTTACGCTGCTGCCGCCCAGCGCCACCGCGACCGATCCGCCCGCCAGGACCTCCATAGCGGATATCGATACGGACGGATCGCCAAGTATCGTCCCGGTACGCTCCATCACGCGCGTGGCCGCGCCCGTCGCCGGGTCGATCCGCGTGAGGTGGTCGTCCGTCAACACGTACAGCAAGCCGTCGTGCCCAAGCGTGATCCGCGCCCCGTAGCCAGCGTCGAAGGCAATCTCGCCGATCTTCTTCCCGTCGGATGAATCCAGAACGGCGATGGCCGTCGGCGTAAGTATGTACAGCGACTCACCCGCCGCCAGCGCGTAAGCCTCCGGAACGCTGGGGCTGGCCAGCGCCGCCCCGGTCTCGTCGTACACCGACACCGCGCCGTTGTAATCCATCCCGGCGAACCTGCGCCCGCTCAGCGCGACGGCGGACAACAATGCCACATCGACCGTAACCTTTATGTCAAAGCTGCCGTCAGGGTTGAACCAGTAGATGGTCTGGCCCGCGCCACCCAATGAAAACGTCATGTAGCCGGGCGCGGATGAGGTTGAGGCGCCAGGCGTTGCCGAGGTTGAGCCACCGCTCGGGCTGGAGGATCCCTCCGATCCGGGCGAGGGCGCGCCGCTCACGGTTCGAGTATTGCCCAGCGAGGACAGCGAGGCCAGCCACCGGCCATCGGGGGCGTGGCTGATCGCGCCGCCGCCATACGCCTCGGGACCGTCATTCCCGCCGAACGACAGCGGCGTGACCTCCGGCCGCGACGCGGGGTCCTTCCATGTAAGCAGGACCCACTGCCCGTCGGCGGTCATGGCGGCGGTAACGGGATTGCCGTCCGCGTCCCGCGTCAGGGTCTCGGTGGGTGTATAACCATCGGGGATGGTTATGGTTTGCTCACTAAACAGCGTGGCGGCGGCGTCAGGCGCCGGCGACGCTCCCGCCGCTGGGGTCGACAGGCACAGCGTCAACAGCAGTGTCAGAACGAGCGTCGAGGATAACGTTTTCCTGGTAAGCATGGTTATGATCCTCCTTAATATATTGGATTAGGATTAATTGGCATGGCAGCTTTGTTTGTCTCAGAATGGTTATCGCGACCAATACTAACGGCATGGTAAGCAGCCCTCGCGGAGCCGCCGACTCAAACCCCAAACCGGGCGATACCCATACCCCAAACACCGCCGCCAGGCAAATCGCCGACAGTCCGAGGCCGCCGTCAACCAACGCTTGAAAGGCAAATCCGGTCAATGTCGAAGCTCGCCGCAGGCCTTTCAGCGCCCCGGCGCCGCGCGAAAAACATAGAATCGACGCGGCTGTGAACACGGCGCACCACACGCCCAGAGCGTCCCACATCATGTCCGGGCGGGCGCGGACAGACAACGCGCCAAGGGCGAAATCCTCAAGCGCGGCGCGCGTCCGATCGCTCCAAAACCGGAAATCCGACCACCTGGTAGGCAGGTATGACGCGGGGACGCGCGGTATCGCGGGAAGCAGCCATACGACAATTACCGCCGATATCGCCAGCGCGGACGCCACGCAAGCCATGCCGATAAAAATATTCGCGTATAAGCGCGTTTCCGCTAGCCTGTCGTCGCGAATCGCGGCGAATCGCCGCCTCGCCGTTCCAAAAGACTGGATTGCGCTGTCAAATATTTCCACTAAGGCGCAGGCCGCGAGCAGCAGCGCGGGCAGCGAGAGCAGGAATCCGGACAGACCCCGCGCGTCCTCGTGGTCGTCAAACGTCCCGGCGACGGGAAGCCCGGCGGCGCGCATGACGCTCTTAGCGGCCTCAACGGGCGGCGCGGCGCTATCCTCAGGAAGCTGGAATTCCAGCGACTGGAACGCTTTTTCCGCGTCAACGATATCACCGCCGCATACCGCGAGGCTCCTTCCGGGATCGACGCCCAGCGCGGCCAGACCTCCCGGCATACGAAATATTCCGCTGACCGCCAGCGACCGCCCGTCCAGCGTTATCTCGCGCCCGAGGATATCCGTTGAGCCGAACATGGCAAGCGCGGTCGGCTCATCCAGCGCTATATCGCTCCCGCCGGACGGCATCCGCCCGGACAGCATCGGCGCGTCGATAACCAGCGAGGCGTCGCCCTCCACAAACAGCAGGTCAACCGCCGATGATCCCTTGGTTTCAACGCTTTTTATCGTTCTCGCGAGGAGTTGCCCCCACCCCGCGACCGAGCCTGTCGTCTCTCGCCGCGCCGCGCGGACCTGCTCCGCCGACCACCGCGGACCTTCCGCGCGGACGCTCACGCGGTTTTCGCCCCACAGCGAGTCCCGCAGCGCGGCCGATCCCGCCGCGATCGCCCACATCGCCGCGCCCGCCGCCAGCCATAGTATCCCGCGAACCCATACCGCCCTTTTCGCGCCTGTCATATCATTCCTCCAGACGGACGCGGTCGCCGTCGCCGAGGGCGCGGTCGCTTCTGGCGACGATCGTGTCGCGCTGGGAAAGCCCGCCAGCCAGCGCCGCGCGTGTGTTATCCTGTTCGAGGATGGTTACGCCCACGCGCGAGACGGTCGTCACCGTCCCCAACGCGCTTGTGTTCTGGGATATCGCGTAAACGAAATCCCCGTCTCCGTCAACGCGCAGGGCGCTTAACGGGATTATAGTGTCATAGCTGGCGGAGCGTTTGCTTAGGCGGACCGTCGCGCTCACGCCGGGCGCGCCCGCCGCCGACGGCAGCGCGAACGCCAGATCGAACGATCCCGCTTGGGCGGCCGATGGCGAGATGGACTCTATTGCGGCCTGGTACGCCGTTTCCCCGGCGTAGACCGTCGCCGCGTCGCCCACAGTGAACGCCGCGGCCTGATCCTCCGCTACGGTGATCGATACGGTCAGCCCGCCGTCCGCGTCCGCGATCATCACGGCCGCCGACGCGGGCGAGGACATCGAGCCAACAGAGGCGCTCACCTTCGTCACCGTCCCCGATCCCGGCGCGGTCACAACAAACAAGCCGTCGCCATCAACAGCCGACATGACCGACTGGTAGTCCTCCTCCGCGTCGCCATACTTGCGCTGGGACGCCTCAAGCGCGTCCAGCTTAGCCATGTAGTCGCGGATGGCCTTGTCGCCGTCGAGCCTGCGCTTCTCCTCATCGTAGTTGGACAGCGCCTTCGCTATCGCTTCAGGCGAGCCGGAAGCGTTGGCCTCATCAAGCTTTTCCGCCAGCGCGTCGAGGTTTGCCAGCCGGTCGTTGAGCCGTGACATGGCGGACGCGGGCAGGTCGGCAGCCGCCCAGTCCAGCGACTGGCGCTTGCTATCCAGGTCGGCCCGCGCGTTATCCAGCGCGTCCGAACTGGATTTGATTATGTCGGTATAATCCAGCGTGAACAGCGGATCGCCCGCGTTGACCGACGCTCCAGCGGACGCGTTGACCCGCGTGACCTTCGCCGATTCCGGCGCGTATACGGGTATGAGCGTCCGCGCGGCCAGCGTTCCGGACGCGCTCACCTGAATCTCCAGCGAACCGCGCTGGATCGACGCCGTCGATACCGTGGCGATCGTCATATTCTCCAAGATCCTGTTGGTCCATGTCAGCAGCGCCATCGCTCCCAGGAAAACGGCCAGCGCCTTGCCAGCTGCCGCGCGGCGTTCGCGCGTGATCCCTTCCGGCGGCACGCCGCCCGCGCCCCTTGCCGTCATCATCGCCACCCCCAATCACTCCTTCAAGCCGGCCATTTGGATGCCGCGCACCAGATAAGACTCGCAGTAGAAGAACAGCAGCAGCGTAGGCAGCAGCGTCACGATGGACGCCGCGAACGCCACATCCACATTAGATTCGCCGATACGCGGAAGGTACAGCGACAGCGGCCATTTGTCCTGGGACTTTAAGAACGTCATCGGCTGCTCTATCAGGTTCCAGTTATCCAGGAAACTCAACACGCACAGCGACGCCACTCCCGGCAGCCCCAGCGGTAGGCCGATCCAGACAAACAGCCGCGCCTCGCCAGCGCTGTCGATCCTCGCCGCCTCGACCAGCTCATAGGGCACGGTCTGGAAGAATTGCCGCAGCAGGAACACCGCGAACGTCGAGAATATCCCGGGCAGGATGATCGCCCAGCGCGTGTCGATCAGGTTGAGCAGGTCCAGCGCGAGGTATGACGGCGCGAGCGTCACCTGAAACGGCATCATCATCAGCGCGATGTAGCCCATGAACAGCCCGTCCCGCGCCGGGAAGCGGTACCGCGCGAACCCCCACGCCGCCAAAGTCCCCACCACGGCCTGGCCCAGCACGACCGGAACGACGGTCAGCAGCGAATTCCAGAACATCCTAAGGTAAACGGATGTATCCAGCAGCAGCGCGGCGTATTGGCGCAGGGTTGGCGCGGCGGGAAGCGTCGGGGTCAACGCGCGGCCCGAGCCGCCGGGCAGGACCGCGCCGATATGCTCCATCAGCTCCGCCTCGCCCATGAACGACGCGCACAGCGTCATAACCAGCGGAAGCGTGACCACCGCGGCCAGCAGGCATAGCAATCCCAGCCTGACATACTTCATCATCCCTGCCTACAGCCCCGCGTCGCTGGCCCAAGCGCGGTTGAGCAGCGCGACGAGCGCGAGTATGACCGCGGCTGTCACCACGGCCGCCGCCGAGAGCCGCTCTATCTCCAGCTTGGCGAACCAATTGTTCAGCGTGTGCTGGAGCAGATAGACGCTGCCGGGCGGGTAGCTGCCGGCGACGAGGTACGCCTCGCGGTACGACTTGAACGCGCCCAGCAGCGAGAGCACAGTGACCGTGAACACGGTTGGCTTCAGGCATGGCAGGGTGATCGATATGAACCGTCTGGCGGGCGACGCGCCGTCCACAGCCGCCGCCTCGTACAGCGTCGCGGATATCCCGCCAAGCCCCGCGATGAACAGCACCATGTTATACCCGACGTTCTTCCAGACGTAGCTGATGATCAGGCACGCCAGCGCCCAACCCCCGCGCGTCCAGTCGATCGACGGAAGGCTCAGCAGGCGCGGGATGGCGTTGACCAATCCATTCTGATGGAATAACAGCTGCCACAGCAGCGCGACGCACGCGACCGGCACCGCCATCGGCAGCAGGAACGCCGCCCGCAGCGCGCCATGCCCCGGGACGGATTCATCCAGCGCCAACGCCAGCCCCAGCGACAGCGCGACCAGCGCGGGTACGCACAGCGCGATGAACCGCCCCGTGTTGGCCACGGCGGTCAGGAATGATTGGTTATGGAATATCTCTATATAGTACGTAAGCCCCGCGAACCCGCCGGTAAACCCGTTCGTGACCGAACGGCGCAGCGCGTCCAGGAACGGGACGAACACGAATACCAGGCATCCGGCCAAGCTCGGCGCGATGAACGCCATGCCCGTCAGCGCCTCGTTCCGGCGCAGCTGGCCCGCGCCCTGCCGCGCGCCTCGCCGCCGGACCAGGCGGCGTATCGCGAGAGTAGTTTGCATCCCGGCGTCCCCCCTTTCGTTTTGGATTGTACAGCTCGTTTCTTAAAGGAAAGTTAAAGGCGGGGCGTGTTTACAGTTTGTTCAAAATTGGCGATCTTGGTGGCCTTGGCGATCTTGGCGATCGCAAATTTATTTTCCCATTTAATGTAATTTTTGTGCCGAAGGGCTTGACATCCTGGCGGAAGCGTTGTATACTTTAGTAAAATAAGGAAACGGGATTCTGGCGTTTCCTTGAAGTCGTTGGATGGACTTAATCGTTATACCGCAAGAAGCGACGGACGCTGGCGGAAGTGGAATGCGCCACAGCGGAAGTCGCGGAGCACAAGCCCGCGCCGGTGGAACCCTCCACGAGGTTGATCGTGAAAAGAGAGCTGTCTACTGCCTACGCGCGGAAGCTGGCTGTGGGCGAAGCTATAGCTAGTAATATAGTGGAGAAAACAATGAATTTTATTCATATATCTGATATACACTTTGGGAACAGTGATTATTCAACGCGTCGCGCACAAGATGTTAATAAGACTAAAGAGTTGTGTAATTTTATAAAAGAAGCTGGTTTTACAGATATAGATTCTCTAATCATAACAGGTGATCTAATATACGCAAGAGGCGACGATAGTCGCGGCAAAAAAAATTTAACAGGTTTGAAGTTATATATCAAAGAATTCATGGATATGTTCTCTCTAGGTAAAGATAAACTTTTTATCGTTCCTGGAAATCATGATGTTCAAAGAAGCCCGTCCCGAGAAACTATATGTACTGATATTGATAGAACCTATAACTATCAAACCGGGCTTGATGGTGATAAATATAACTATTTATCACGTGGATTTGAGCCGTTTGCCTCTTTTTATAAAACATTATGTAATGAGGATTATAAAATAAAAACTCGTCTTTTAACTATAGGTGAATTTTGTTACTTGCTGATCAATACATCATTAATAAGCGCTAAGGATAACGAAGACGGTTCACTAATAATCGATATTAACCAGATTCGCTCGGAATTACAAAAAAGCAATGGTAATATTGTTATAGCTTTAGGGCATCATTCGCTGGGATGCATTCGAGATGACGAAAAGGACCAGCTGGAACAACTGTTCTGTGAATATAATGTTAAGCTATATCTTTGCGGCCATCATCACAAAATGCTAATCGATAGGAAAAAATCGTGGTATCAGTGTCAATGCGGAACACTTATGGCAAGAAGGCCTGATGGCAGCGATACTGATATGCTAGTTTATGCTGGATCCATAGATAAAAATGGTGTAGGAAATATTATGGCTATCAAATATGATAGACGCTTCAATATGTGGATGCCAGATAGTGGAATATCATATTACCATTCGAGGCGAACTGATGGAATTGTTCGCATTAATCAACCAGATATGAGTGATGATATTGAATTAATCGAAAAGTGGCTAAACGAACAACGAGGGATACTTATTAGTAAAAAATCACTTATGAATTTCATTAACGAACATTCTTTCGATAGAAGTATAATTAGAAAGTTAATAGCTACAAGCTCCCTTAGCGTATATGATAATTACAAATATAAAAAAGGAAGTGCGTTATAATGCCGAACAATGAATATTCATGGGATAATTACCTGAAATATGCTCCTTATAATTCAGAACGAACCTCGAATATACATGATATTACACCAGATGAATTCTTCAATGAACTTTATGCTGGACCACGAAATGCTAGTATAGAAGAAGATCTACACGATGAATTGTTAAATTATGAGTCTAGTAAACTATTGGTTATAACCGGCTATGCTGGTTGCGGGAAAAGTGTTTTTATCCAACGCCTTTTACAACGTTTAGGTGTTAATTTTTCAAATAGAAACAATATTATTGAACTATTCGATTTCGAAGCTCCGCCCGAATTATTACCTATTAGAGTTAATAGAACCGTTATTAACAAAATAGCAAGAGGCATAGCAAATCAGATAACAAATGCTTGTATCGATAATAGATCATATATATATGGTTTTAAGAAACTCATTAGCAACTGCATAAATATATCAAATTTTGCTGAATGCAGTTCACTTGAGGATGAAATCTATAGAATCCGTGATTTTTGTGATAAACTAAGGCTTTTAATTCTCAATTCACGTAGAAATTACAAAAGAGAAAGATTGTTTGGTTACATAAAAACGGAGCTAATAGGTAATATAAAAAATGTAGATACTGATGTCGGATTTACTAATGAAATGAAATTTTTACTTACAACAGACTACATTTGGAGGGTTTTTCTGTATAAGCAGCAAAATGGTAACAACGAGATTTTATATATCGTTTACGATAACTTAGATTTGATTGATTTTAATCATCAGGCGCTATATACACTGGCTTCGTGTGTATTAGCAATAATTCGAGACATCGATTCATTCTGTAGACAAATGTACAATACCATAGCTCCACTTAGAATAATAATAACAGCAAGAAAAATATCTTATAGTGTGCTATATGGGGGAATAGCACTACATAGAAACGAAATTGCCGGAATATACCGGAACCAAGATATCTCTGACATTTATTTATATACCGACATAATCAAGAAGAGAGTATCGTTTATGGAAAAGAGAATAGAACAGAAGAGGCCATTAAAACTTATAAGCGCCTCAGTTGACTATCTCTATATAATTAATAAGTTATGCAAAATCGGTTTCATAAATACAAAATATAAAATGATGTATAATTATAATTACAGAGAGTGTGTAGAACAACTTTTATATATCAAACAAAATGTTAATAATATAGCACTAAATATTGCTCAAGCGCTAGTTCAAGCACAACCACTGATTGATACAGCCCCTGATGATAATGAGTATGATTATAAAACACATAGCGGCGCTTCATCTCTTTTCATCAGAGCTATACTGGATGATTATAAATCTGTTAATCTTTTTGATGAATATCATTTAGTTGATATTCTTAAGCGCGCAGATGAAAATGACAAATTAACAATCGATCAACTAACCTCTTTAGCTAGAATACTCTTAACTTATTTATACCATGAACAATCTATAGATAAAAAAATAACGCTTAATCAAATATTTGATTTCTTTGAAAATGTTTATGATGCTGGTTCAATATTAACTATGATCAATACTTTATCGAGGAAACTTCAGCGTTGGCGTAGATTAATTTATGTTAAAAGTATCAATCTTCAACAATCTAGAGCAACCAGCGTTGTGGATGCTCTTAATAACATGAAAGATACCTATTTACACGATAAAAGGCAAAATAATGTTATATACGAAAATGACTATGCTGAAATCGAGATATGTGATGCCGGCATAGTATATGTCGATCACATCTCTACCCATTTCGAATTCTTTTCACTAAGGAGTAAAAATACTAAACCGTTGTTCTCTTTAACCGATACAAACAAAAGCGCCGCTATAAACAAAAACGGCGAAAAAGAATTTGCTTTTGAGCCTGTTATTAACAAAGTGATTACTTCTGTTAACTTATGCATTGATAGACTGAAACTCTTTAATGAAAGAGTGATGAACATCAAAGGCTATAAGGATATGCAGCAATATTATGATTCTCCTTTTGTTGGCAAAACAACTTCCGGTTTTCAGCAATTTCATGAAGAACGTATAATATTCCAACACATATATCATATAGAAGATTATAGAAGATATATGTTAGGGGTAGGAGCAAGCCTTTGCAGTAATGACATACTTGTGGAAATTAACAAAAAACTAACAAGCTACATTGAAACATACATGAATATGTTTTCCAAAATTGAATATCTCGGAGAGTATAGGGAGGATATTAAACGACAATTGAATGCCTGTATTGCTAAAATAAAAGCTGGAGGCTACAAGGATTTTAAAATTTTAATAAAAGCGGAAAATAAATAGAGTTGAAAATATAAACCTTCAATATCTTGCCTATCCTTGACCCAAACGCCGTCTAACCGCTAACATTTGTATCCGCTTTAGTTTGTTTACGTAAAGCGTGGTAAAAATGGTTTGACATCGTAAGCCGCGCGTGGTATAATAAATACAATTGATATCAGGCATGGCGGTTGGAGGGGCAGTGATGGCTGACATAACATTCCAGAACGACGTGGCCGCGCTGCGCCGCATGAACGAGCGCTTCACGCCCGACCCCGCGAACATCATCGACGCCGCGCGTAACCGCAAGCCAGCCCGACTGCCCCTATACGAACACATAATAGATATGGGCGTAATGGAAAAAATACTCGGCGAGCCTATCCGCGCGCTGAGGTCAACCGGCGGCAAGCGCGGCCTGATGGACTATTACCGCAAATACAGCGGGGCGTTCCGGTTCATGGGCTATGATTACGCCGTGCTGGAGGTTTGCCTGGGCGGAGCCATGCCCGGCAGCGGCGCGTTGATCGGCGAGCGCGACGGCGTGATCAGCGACCGCGCCAGCTTCAGGGCCTACCCGTGGAAGGACATCCCGCGCGTTTACAAGGACAGCGCGTACCCCGAATTCGACGCGTTCACCCAAACCCTGCCGCAGAATATGACCGCGATAGGCGGCGTGGGCAACGGCCTGTTTGAGTGCGCCGAGGACTTGATCGGCTTTGAGCAATTGTGCTATATGAATAGCGACGACCCCAATCTTTACAGCGATGTGTTCAAACAACTGGCGGAAACACAGCTGATCATCTGGCGGGACTTCCTGTCCGAGTTCGGCGGGCGGTACGGCGTCCTGCGCTTCGGCGACGACCTGGGCTATAAGACGAACACGATGCTAAGCGCCCGCGACATCGAGGAGCATATCATCCCCGGCTACGCGGCGATCATCGGCCTCGTCCACGCGACCGGCAAGCCGTTCCTGCTGCACAGCTGCGGCAGCATATTCGGCGTGATGGACGCGCTGATCAGCAAGGCCCGCATCGACGCGAAGCATTCCAACGAGGACGCTATCGCGCCCATCAGCCGCTGGTTGGACACGTATAACGACCGGATCGGCATATTCGGCGGCGTAGACGTCGACGCGCTGTGCCGCGGCGGTGACGCGCTGGACACGCTGGTCAGGGATATATACCGCGTCGGCCGCGCCGCGAACGGCTTCGCGTTCGGGACGGGCAACTCGATCGCGCCATATGTCCCGCCGGAGAACTACGCGCGGATGATCCGCGTGTTCCGTGAGCTGCGCGGGGAGACGGGGTTCTAACCCGCGACCATCCATGCCCGACGGATGGCCAAATTTGAGGCCGGGGCAGCCGATCGGTCGCGCAAAAACGTTGTTATCCCAACGCCACCAGCCATGCGGTTCGTAGGCGAGACCCACGCGTTACCCCCCGCCATCGACCGAAAACGACACAACCTCCTCATAAATCAAACAGCCGCCGCGCGTGATCCACTCGCCGCGCGTGGGCGGGTTCTTCAGGCCGCAAAAGCTTACCAGGTATCCTCGATTCTGTCCACGGGCCTCCAGGTATCCGGCAAGCTGGTCGTAGGCGTCGTTTTCACGCTTCTGGCCATGCCAGAGCTTCAACTCGACGATGTGCTCCTCGTTGCCGTAGAACACGATCAGGTCCATCCT
>JAISWI010000083.1 GCA_031270865.1 Oscillospiraceae bacterium | reverse complement strand
TGTGAAGGAGGTATGCTGAGCATAACAGGCAAACAGGTATACCTATGTTGCGCGTATACGGACATGCGGAAGTCGATAAACGGACTAGCGGCGATTGTGGTTGCCAGTTTCGAAATGGATCCGCAAAGCGGCGCGTTGTTTGTATTTTGGAGCAATTGTAAATAAGGAAACATTGGGACAAGCGGAAACGGTAGCATCCGATCTAGTGGTACCGTTTACTTAATAAGGCGCAAGAGTTGGGCGAGAGTGGGATTCAGATGCTCAAAAGATTATTGATGCTAGACTTTTGGATAAACAATAAATCAATATCAAGGAATGGATGATAACACACAAGGATCGCATCTATAGGTAATTCACCGGCTTAGGAGGGTCATCTAGGACGATATATCCCCTAATCTCAACTATCAGTAGATCTACCCCTGCACGACTTTCTCGCGTAGTTCCTCTGCCTTTAGTAGCGAGAAGCCCCGCTCCACGCAAAGCTCCTTCACGCGCTGTTCGCCCTGCGCATGTTCCTGTATCACCCGCAACCAATGCGCAGCTCGGTATTCGTTGACTAGTCCTCGTGTATCCATTCTCACACCTCTAATCCACTTGAAAAACGAATATACGTTCCGGGTTTTATGCCATAATCATACCTGTTTTAGTTTCATTATTGCATGTCGGCTCTTTGTCTATGTCGAATAATAGATCTCATTAGCATGAAACTGATTCAATCGCCGCGCTGGGCGAAATTATGGGCGGACATGCGAAAATCCCCAGAATATTTCGGGGCTACGTCCGTATATTTATCCTAAGTAGGTGGTAGCCCTCCGGTTCGCTTCCCGCATCTTTTCAAGATCCGTGCGCGAGTAGGTTCTCCAAAGTTATACTGATATTTGCGTGCCCTACCAGCCGCGAAATAGTCTTTGGATCAACCCCTTGATAGAGAAGCTCGGTTATGTACGAATGGCGTAATCCGTGCATCGATGTATGCGTAAATCCATACTTCACGCATATTTTGTGCAGCGCAATGTTAAACGGCCCATTTGCTATTATCGTGCCTCTGTGACTTAGGAAAACGCATTCATCCGCGCCTCTAGGCTGTCCTCCAATCCACTTACTGCCCATCCTCAACCGCTCCTTCCGCTGGTACACTAATTGCTTCTCTAGTAGTTCTATATGGTTACCGTTCAACGGAACCACCCTATCACGGTTTCTGCCTTTGGACATTTTGTTATAAGCTACTCCTTAATATCCCAATACTAATTTGGATAGTGCCGAGACAAAATTCTTTATCAACCATCTGGTTGCTAGGTCCTTGAACCGCGTGGGTCTGGATCTTTTGAATCGGGATATTACCAAAATCGGGAATCAGATGCCGTTCAACTGCCATGAGGTTGTTAACGCGAATTCGCGGCGATTCCCATCTCAGTTCTCCGTAGGTAACGAACCATTTCATTATCCAATCCTTGAACAGCAACTTAGACGGCTCCAGGTACGTACCATCGCTCCGCTCGTAGAGAACCTTGCGCAGCTTCTCCGCGCATCCCCTCTCCGTCTTGTCCCACACCGATTTGATTTTCCTACTACCATCCGGAAGCGTGATTGTGTAGTTGGACTGCCACCTTCCGTCCGCGCGTTGCCTTGGCCGCTATCATTCACCATTCGCTCGTCTATTCATGCTCCGTCTTCCCTCTGGTTTAGTTATTAGACAGTAGCTCTTATTTGACCATAAATCAAGAGGAGCGTTACCTCCCCTCCCTCTTTGGCTTTGACAGCCATTCTTTCAACGCAGCTTCATCTATAAGCCTTACGCGCTGGGAAACCACCTTCAACGGAAAGTCTGGCCGCTCGATGATTCGTCGGGCGGTTAGGTAACTTACCCCCAGGTACTTACCGAGCTCAACAACGCCGCGTATGACCCTGATCGCCATCCTTAAAGAGCCCTCTATATAACAGGGTGAGGAGATAGGTTTTGTAAACCTTTTTGGAAAATTTTATTTACCCTGTAACCATAATCGTAAAAGGACCACCGCTTTTGCGGTGATCCTCTGCTCGTGAAACATACGAATTAGCAACCACCCTATCAGGAAGAAGGGTATCGCTGCCGAAGCGCACGTCGTTCTGAGCATAGTTATGTATTCATAAAACCCTCCTTTCAGCCGCAGGGAGTTCACTATCGGACGTTCCCCGGATCAGTGTAGGTGGTATCCACTTGACGATAAGCTCACCCTTATGCCCTAACCCAGTCCGGTAATGGCGCCAATGCGCCCGGCGAACGTGCGGACGCTTCGGCGTGCCACCCGATACGCGGCCAGCGGCCTCGCCAGTAAGTCTCGCTGACTTGGCGTATGCTCTGCGCAGCGTCGCGCCTATCCGTACGCCGACATCCCACACGGCGGGCACTGTCGCTCCGGGACCTTTAGACAAACGAGCGCGTACTACTGGGCGGTAGTTGTCTGGCATGTCCGGTTGGCTGCTGCACAGGTAAAGTAGCAACTGCAACTGGACGGGTACGGATTTGCCCTGCCGCCAATGCTCACGGATGAGGAAGTGGACGGGATTCTGCCAAAGCTTGAAACGCTTTCAGACTGATCCTGCGGGTATGGGGTGGCCGCGCCGCCATAATTCGCGCCGTCGCCGCCGGAGGTGTTGCTCCCCTCATGCTTAACCAGCGTCTCGAACCGCTGGTATCCAGCCGCCTCATCGGTTGTAACATTCCCGTCCGCGTCGTAGTTCGGCGCGCCACGCATACCTTAGTCGCTATGCCCGTGGTTTCGTCCGTGCCCGTCACTACGTACGCTATGTTCGCAGTGCCCTCTATGCTGTCCGTGAACTCGTAATCCGCTATATTCTCATACCCCGGATCGAACACAACCGACAGGCCCTGCCCGGTCACGCTCAAATCCCGCGCCGCGTAGACCCGGAGCGTCAGGCCTTTACCCACCGGGTCGAACAGCGTCTCGAACCCCAGCGCCGCGCCCTGGCATAGCTCCTCTACCGCGTCCAGCAACGGCCCGGCGCGCGGATGGTACTGGATCACTCCGCCCAGCGCCGCGTCAACATCGATGGCCAGGCCCGGGAACGCCCGCGCGGGCCGCGAAAATACCGATTCGATCAGCCCGGCGATCAGCTGGCCATGCGTGCCATTGCCGATCGTGGTATCCGGTATCACCCGCCGCGCCAGCAGCGCGGACGCGGTACGCCCGGTCAATTCGGCTTGCTCGCGCTCCCCGGCGTCGGATAATACCACCGTCTCGACGATGAATATCTCCCTCGCGCCCTGCGGCCACAGCCACAATCCCGGCTCGAACGCGCGTAACCCCTTGATCCCGCTCAATGGTATCCGCAGCGTGAACTCGCCCGGCTCATCGAACCGCCACACCGCGCGGAAGCTGCTGTACAGCGACACTACCCCGATCAGGTCGCGGTTATCGCCCTCATACACGAATAACTCCATATCACAGCCCCAGATAGCGCGGCTTGAACTCGATCCCCGCGTTCAGCAGGTCGCCGCCCTCATCCGCTCCAGCGCGGCATATGTTGTCGCCCGGCTCCAGCGCGAAGAACACGAACGCCGGATCAATATACTTCATCGCGTTCTCAACCGAACCGTCCGCGCGGCGGAGCAGCGCCCATTTGTCATACTCGCTAGTAGAAACGGTGATGGTGTCGCCGCTGTACATGGTCAGCAGGAACCTCAATTCGTCCCGCGTACGGATGTTCAGCAGCGACGGGTTAACTACAGTCCCGATCGCGCTCAATACCGCCGTGAAGCCCGTCGTAAGCTGGCCGGTGTTGAGCGCGTTCGCCAGCGACGCGTTACCGCGCGTCCCGAACTCGAACCCGGCTATCGCGTCTTCACCGACATTCGACGGATCGTCTTCGTCCGGTATCTCTAGCTCAAACTCTAACAGGCCTTCCCAGCCGTTCAACTCCACGCTCAACGCCCCGCCGGCGTCCGTCCAGTATGGATCCGGACAGCGCAGCAGTATCGAGAACTTATCCCCGCGCGAGGTTTTGAAGTATGGCGCGCGCTCGATCACGCACGCGATTCGGCGCTTGAACTGCCCGCGCGAGGCTGTCAACGCGCCTATTTCCTTAGGAACCAGCGTCTCAAGCAGGCGTATCCTGTCCGCGGCCTTGTCGTCGCCATGGATGAATCCCTCCAGCGTGATCGACCGCGGCTTTACGCGGCTGCCAATGTATGTCTCGCCGTCGCGCGGGTATTGTTCGGCGGACTGGATATCCACGTCCAGACCATACGCGCCCTGCAGTCCGGTCAGATAGTATGGCGTATGCTCCATACCATCCGGCGCGGCGAATAGAAGCGTCTTACCACGCGCGTTTATGTATTCCAGCAGCATACGTTCACCTCAACCAATAACCCCGCCCCCATCGGCAACGCCAATACACAGCCTCATACGAAACCATTCCAAATCAAAATCGCCCCTTTAGTGGGATATCGCCGCGGCGATAATGGGACGCGCCTACAACGCGACCCGAAACAACACCATCCCCACCGCGCCCGCGCCCGGGCCTGAGAGCGTCTGGAGCGCGGAGGCCATGTAATCGGTCCGACCGCCGCCGTTGCCGCCAGCGCCCACTCCAGCCGCGCCTTGAGCCAGCGATACGCGCGACGAACTGGACCCAAACACCGTCGTCGCCGCCCTGACTGGCAGGAACGTACACCCAGCCGCGCCGATGCCCGGCGCGACGGACGTTGGCGAGCCTTTCGAGCCAGCGGCGCCATATGTATGGTCGGCGTCGCCGTAAAGCGCGTAGGCCGTGCCAGCGGTCGCGCCTCCGGTCGGCGTCGTCGCGGTCATGGTTGTTATGTCAGTTCCGCTCAACTCTGTCTTTGCCGCTGATATCTCTATAGTGTAATCGCCAGCGGGCAAGGCCGCGTCTTCCCATGTGAACGGCGCGCCAGCGCCGCCGCCCATGCCGCCGCCAGCCGTGCTGCCAGCCGACCCGGTCAGTCCCGGCGATATCATGAACACGTCCGCCGATACCGCGCCGCCCACCGTGAACGCCGCGCCGCTCGTTACCTCCCACACCGCGTACTCCGCGTACCACGCTCCGCCATACTCCGCGACACGCCGCTTGATCAGCTCGCCCGTCCACGTGATGTTGGGCCAACTCACATCGCTGACGCCGCCTCCGCCTGAACCGCCTCCGCCTGAACCGCCTGAACCGCCCTCGTCCGCGCTCCCGCCAAAATTGGATACCGGCGCGCACTGTATACCCATAGGGTTCCTCCTTACCGACAGCCGAACACCCAGCCGCCGTCAATCGTAAAGCAGTATTTCCAGCTCCAGGTCGTCCTCGGGAACCGTGCCAGTCGCCTGAAGCGTGATCGTTGAATCCTCCTGATCCGCCACGAATATCCCCGACGCCGCGTACAGCGCGTACTGATCAGCGCCTGTCCCGCTTCGCTGCCTCACCCACCCGACCGACGCGGCGGTGATCGCGCTGTTCGTAACGACTGCCGCGCCATTCGACCAATCCTCAGGCGCGAGCGTGATTGGTATGACCGTTATCGCGATTTTGCCGCTGCCCGCGCCAATCTCATATGTCCCGTTGCTGGCGTAGAGCATGGCCATCAGCGCCTCCGCCCATAGCGGGCCGGCAGCGCCATACCCGCCGTCGTACGCGGCGTTCACTACCCAGCCCAGGAACGTCCATTCCCGCCATGACCCGTCGGCTGCCTTCGCCCTAAGCGTGAGCCACAGCGCGCCCGGCGCGGCCAAATCCTCGGCCTGGAAGACGTATTCCACCTGGCCATCACCGTTCGCGGTCAAGTCCTCCGCCGCCGCGATTACCACAGCGTCCGCGCGGCGTATGCGCGCGCTATATGTTATGTCCGGCCCACCCGCCTCGACCGCCGTCACGTCGATTACCGCCCGCGCGTCGCCAGCGTCGGCCAGCGTCCCAAGCGTCAGCATCATCCCCTGCCGCTGCCCCCATTGGATGTGTATGTCGCGCATGTTCCGCCCTCTTTCATCACTGATAAAACATAAAACGCGCGGACGCCGCGCTTGTTGCGTATAGGCGTGGAAACGCTCGACTTCGACGCGGCCGCCGAGTATGGCCGCGTCCGCGCGGATTTGGCCGCCAAGGACGCGCCCATAGGCCCGCTGGACACGCCGATAGCCGCGCGCGCCCGCGCCGAGGGCCTAACCCTCGTAACGCGCGATACGCGCGAGTTCGAGCGCGTTCCCGCGCTTCGCGTCGAGGATTGGACGATCATGTAAGGCTGGATCGCGCCCGACCGACCCGCGGCCTAACTATACGCCATCGCCAGTTCCTGACCGACCTTGCGCAGCTCACGCGCCGCGCGCGACGGCGAGAGCGGGTTCGGCGCGTTGATCGTCACGTTCTGGATCAGCCCGCCGCGTGACGCCATGCCCTGTTCGCCCTCATCGGCTTCCAGCCTGACGCGGCTCGCGCCGCCCAGCCCGTCCAGCGCGGCCATTATGCCCGACACGTCCGGCTCCAGCTTGACGCTGGAGAGCGTGTCGTATATCCGCGCGGCCATCTCCCTCGCGCTGTTTTCGGCCTCGAGCGCGCCGCGGTCCAGTCCCAGCGCGAGGCCCTCGCCGACGAACCGGCCTATCCGCTCCATCACCCGCGACGGCGAGTTGATATCCAGCTTCGCGCTGATCCTGTTCGCCGCGTCGACCGCCGCCGCCAGCTTAGCGGACGCGGCTTGCACCGCCGACACCCCCGACTCGATGCCCGCCGCCAGCCCCGCGCCCAACGCCGCGCCTTGCGAGAACGCGCCGCCAGAGTCCACGCTTACCTGCGCCGCCGCGCTCAGCGCGGACGCGGCAGCCGCCACCGCGCCGACCGCGCCCTGCATTCCAGCTGCCACGCCCGAACCCAACGCCTGAGCCTGCGCGACCGCCGGGCCGGGATCGATCTGTACTCCGGCAGCGGCGGCCGACATCGCGCTGGCCGCCGACGCCACCGACGCCGCGCCGGACTCCATCGCGGCCGCCACGCCCGACGCCATCGCCGTGGCGCCAGCTATAGCCGCCGCGCCGTCTATCTCCACGCCCGACGCGGCCTCGCCCAGCGCGGACGCGGCCTCCGATACCGACGTCAGCGCGGCCGCGCTGTCCACCGTCGCGGTCATCGTGACGGGAATATCCAGCGCCGCGCCCGCGCCTTCGCCGGGCGCGCCGATAAACTCCGGCGCGGCCCCGCTTATGTCGACTATGACCGTTTCAGCCGCCGCGCTGACGCTGGGGATCGTTCCCGCGTCCGGACCGCCGCCGCCGTCCTTAGCTGCCGCGCGGCCAGACAGCCCGCCGGCGTTGACTATCGTTATAGTCGCGCCGGATATGTCCGCGTTCACCCGCTCGACCTTCGCCAACACCACGGGCAGCGCGCCAGCGGGCGTCACGGCGCCGCCTTTGCCCTGGCCCGCGCCGTCGGCCAGGCCCGTGTAGCTTATGGGCGTGTCGCTCATGTCTATGGTTGCGGACGTTGGTTTTAGGGTGACCGTCTCTATACCCTGTTCGGCATCCCGCTCAAGGTTCACCACCTCCCACAGCGCGCCGCTCGCGTCTATTATGACCTCGCCGGGCTTCGCGGTTATCGCGCCGATGGAAAGCTCGCTCACGAATGTTTCCCCATCCACGCTGAAATTGCTGCCGGACAGGTCTACGTCGACCCGCGACGGCGTGACCGTTATCGGCCCGGTCTGAACGGGCGGCAGGTCCCCCTCGAAACCCGATGGCGTGTTATCGCCCATCACCAGCCTGATCTGTTCAGGCGTCAGCGTCACCCCGCCTACGCCGATCTGGTACCACTGCCCGTCGCCGCCCTGCGTGAACGCCTCGCCCGTTTGGTTTACGAGCACCTGGCCGGGCGTTACCTCCAGGACGCCGCCCTCCGCTTTGTAGACCTGGCCGTCCATGCCCGCGGCGCCGACCAGGTTCCCCTCCAGGTCGAACAGCACCTCGCTGGGCGTCATCGTCACCGCGCCTACCTCAATCGCGTTGCCCCATCCGTCAGCCATACGCGTGGGCGCGCCCTCCGCGTCAAAAATGATTTCGCCGGGCGTGTATACTACCGTACCGCCTTCCTGAGGCGGTATCTCCGGCGTCTCGCCGCCGTTTACTTCCGCGCCTTCGGTGTTCAGGTTTATCTGGCTTACTAGAACCTCTATCGCCAGCGCCTTCGCCTCGCCGTATTCCATCAGCGGGTTTTCGGCCATTACGCGTTCTATTTCCGCCGATAACCGCGCCTGTACCGATGTAATCCGCGACTTCAGCTGCTCCTGTACGTCGGCTGGCAGCTCCGCCGTGTCCTTCCCGAACAGGCCGCGCGCCACTATATCCGGGATGTTTACATCGCGCTTCGCGCTGCCTATGCCTTGGAGGATCGCGTCCTCGACCGCGCCTTCGTCCATCGACGCGTACAGCCGCGTCAGCGCGTCCGCGTATGTCCGCTTGTACCCTTCCAGCGCGTCCGATGGTATCTCGCCCGCGCTGCCGTCCAGCTTCAGGTTGGCCCACATGTATTTCAACAGCGGATTGTCGGCGGCGTCCACTTCCTCAAACGTCATGCCCTCTATGAGCGGGCCTATAAAATTGTCGCTCATTATCGCCTGGAGCTTTTCGCCGAACGCGGAGCCTTCGACCAGCGAGTCAAACTTATCAAAACCTTCCGTATCGCTGGCCAGCTTCGCTATCCATTTCCCTATTAGGCTGCCCATCCCGCCATGTTTCAGCCACGCGTTATCCAGTTCGGACATTATTTCATCCGGGCTGATGTCTAACGCCTCGGAAAGGACTTTCGTCATTTCATCAGTCAGCAAATCCTTTACTGTTCCCGCGTTGCTCGTTTCGCTGTTTACGGATAACAGGTTCTTTAGTATTGATACGGCGTCAATCTTAAGGTTGTATGACTTTATCGCGTCTTCTATGGCCTTATCTAAACTCCCGTCGCCCAGCGAATCAGTGTATAAACCGGCCAGTTCCTTAACAAGATCCTTTTTACCGCCTTCTACGTCATTTTCAAATTGGACGTCCAGTTTTATTAGTATTCCCTGTAAATACTCAATCTGTTCACCGTTTCCGGCTGGGTCCTCCATTGTCAGAGCGTCTATTTCGTCCTGTATCTTCTTCCGTTCAGCCGCGTACGCCTCCGTGTCCAGCTCCAGATTCAGTTCGTACTTGTATTTCATGTACGCCGTCGCTTTTTCCAGATCGCCCTCGCCGCCTACCCCGGCGTTCAGCCGCGCCAGCGCGTTCACGCCGCCCTGAACGTCCGCGTTGGTCATCTCAACCAGTTTGACGCGCAGGTCCGTGATCCTGCCAATCAAATCCTCGATTTTCGCTATGTTCGCCTCGGCCTGCTCTCCAGTCTTACCAGCCGTCGCGTCAACGAGCTGGCCCAAGTCCGTGTCAGCCGCGTTAATCTCGTTAATAATATTGGCGATTTCTTGGATTTCATTCAGTTTATCCGGTATATTCTCGAACGTCTCGTCAATATCCGCTTTGATGGATAGTTTTATCTCTTTGCCTTCCGATTGGGTTATCTGGCCGTCAGAATAAAATTCCTTTAGTTTGTTTAGGTTTTCTTCGCCTTCCATTCTTATCTTTACTACTGTTTCGACGTTCTTTTCCATGCCCGCGTAGGCGTCGTTTATCCGCTGTGCCGCCGCCTCCACATTAACCGCGTTTAGGTTCGAGGATTCATGCGCCGCTTTCATGGCCGCCTCAGCCTCACGCGCCCCGGACGTCGTCGCCGTCCATATCCCGGCTATCGCCGCGCCTACCGCGCCCACGCTTAGCGCGACCGGGCCTACAGCCGCCGCGATCGGGCTTAACGCCGACGCCAGCGATCCGAAAACGCTGGTCAGCGAACCCCAGTGGGCGGCGACCGTCCCCACCTGCGCCAGCGCGGATACCACCGGCCCGACCGCGCCGGCTACTCCGGCCAGGCCGCCTATCACCATCTGCGCCGCGTCCGGGATCGACCCGAACCAATCCGCCACGCCCGCCGCGAAGTCCGCGCCCTTCGCCGCCAGCGGCGCGAACAGCTCGCCGAAGTCCGCTTGCATATTCGTTATGGATTCGCGCGTCCGGTTCAACGAGGTTTCAACGGTCCGCTGCGACGCGTCGAACTCCGCGGTCAGCGCGGTATTCTCGGCGTACGCGTCGTTCGCCATCTGGATAGCCCGCGCCAAATCCTCATACGCGCCAGCCGACCGCATCAGCGTGTCCCTTACCCGCACGTCGCTGAACCCCAGCTCCTCCAGCGCGCTCGCGAGGTTCCCGCCCTGCTCGTTGACCCGCGACAGCCCCTCGACAAACGTTAGTATGCCCTGCGTCGCGTCGCGCTCCCATAGCCGCGTAAACGCCTCGGTAGACATGCCCGCGGCCTGGGCGAAGTCCTTCAGCCCATCCTCGCCCTTCCCGGCGGCCATGCTCATATCCAGTATCACACGGCTGAACGCTGTCCCGCCCGCCTCGGCTTCCAGACCCACGCTGGACAGCCCGGCCGCCAGACCCATTACGCTCGCTTCGGTCATGTCGACCTGGCTGCCAGCCGCCGCCAGGCGCAGCCCCATATCCACGATCTTAGGCTCGCTGGTGGCGAAATTGTTGCCCAGCGCGACTATCGCGGAGCCTAGGTTCCGCGATTCGCTTATAGGCATGCCCATTATGTTCGCGAACCGCGCCAGCGCGATCGCCGCGTCCGCCGCGCCCAGCTCAGTCGCGCTGCCCATCTCGACCATCACGCGCGAGAATTCCGCCACATCCTCCATTCCAACGCCCAATTGCCCCGCGGCCTGCGCCACGCCCGCGATCTCGACCGCGCTGTAGCCAGTCTCGCGGCTCATTCGCTTGATCTCGCCGCTTAGCTTGCGCACCTGCTCGCTCGTTCCGCCAGTCGTTTTGGTTACCCCGGTCAGCGCGGTTTCGTACTCGTTCGCGGCGGCCAGCGACGCCTTGCCGAACTCCACGATCGGCGCGGTCACCTTATCCTCCAGCATGGCGCCGGCATACGTCAGCGTGGGCGCGGACTTCTTCAGCTCCTGTACCATCTTGGTAAGACCGCCGCTTTCGCCCGCTCCATTCAACGCGTTTTGCGTGACTTCAGCCGCGCTCTTCACGCCGCCCAGCGCGGCTATCAGCTCCGCCGCGCCTGCCGTGTTCGCGTTGATCGATAGGTTTATCGCCAGTGTCGCCAGGTCGCCCATGCCCAAATCCTCCCGTTGACGCGTGATTGACACGCGCAGTCACATACGCTATCATATACCTTGAAAGGTGGTAAGCCCGCGTGAAGCTGATACTCGGTAAACAGCCCCGGAAATACCTGCGGTCGGTAGACGCGCCTACCCGCGCTAAGCTGGGCCGCGCCCTTGACGCGCTGGGTCGTGGGCAGGGCGACGTCGTCAAGCTGGCGGGGCATGATAATGAGTATCGCTATAAAATCGAGCATTACCGCATAATATTCTCGTATGACCGCGCGGCTGGCGCCGTGAATGTCATTGAAATAAATACCCGTGGGAATATCTCGTATTAGGAGCGCGTATGGAACAGCGAGAAGGCGGCCCCATGACCCTGGATTCATATCAGGCGTGGCTTGACAACGCGCCGGAGGAAACGCTCGGCGAGGATGAAGAGCGTTCCCTCGAAGAAGCGAAGCGCGTAAATGAGGGCGACGCTGGCGTAGACGCCGGGGTATTCTTTCAGGAGCTGAAACGTTATAACGGCAGCCTGTCCCTGCGCGTTCCGCGTGACCTGCACCGCGCGTTGGCGGAAAACGCGAAGGCGCAGGGCGTCAGCCTGAACCAATACGCGCTGTACCTGCTCACGCGCGGCAGCGTCGCGCGTCAACGCTCATTCTCTGGCGAGCCGTGAGCGGACCAACCCTCAGTCCAACGCCGCGACCCAATCGGCGGAGTCCATCACGGGGCGGTTCCACTTGTCGCGGTGTTCGCGTTCCTCGCTGGGCTTGACAAGCTCCGCGTACTCGCGAAATATTCCGCCAATCTCGTCAAGGTAGTAATCCTCAAACAGCTCCCGCTTCCCGATCCCGATCCGGAGCGCTCCTGAGATGATCCGATGCAGCCAGCCGTCGGGCCTCGGCCCTTCCACGCCGCCCAGACGCTCCAGGCGGCCTGTGTAAAATTTATGATTCCGTTGATCTCCAGCCACGCGTCGGCTATCTCCAGCAGCCCATCCAGCCCTACCTCGGGGTCGGACTCCAGTTTCTCGCGCCCGATCCCGGTCAGGTCTCCTATCAGCCCGATAACGTAACCAGGCGCGACCCGCAGCGCGGCCCCGATCGGATCGGCCGCGCTCACGCCATCGCGCGTCATCGCGGCCAGGAACTCGCCCGGCGCGGCCTTGAGCCGATCCAGCGCGGCCAGCATGCCGCCCAGCGGGGCGCGGCGTATCTCATACCCGCGCGCTTTGATCGACTTAGGCAGCGGCGAGCCGTATTCAGGCAGCGGCATATCCAATCACCCCATTCCATGGGAGGGGTGTGTCCCCTCCCCAAAAACTACCTTGCAAGCGTTAGTCTCCGCCTGGTTCGGCGGGCGGGTACGTGTCCGCGCCGGTCAGGAACGCCAGGCATTCCTCAGCGTTGCTTTTATCGTCCAGCAGCTTCATAACGCGCTTGTATGTCAAGCCCGTCGTCTGGACGTTGCTGATCGAGCCGGTGATGATCCACTCGTTTGGGGTCAGGCTTTCGGTCATGCTGCCGTAGTTGTCCGGCGTTATGCTCGTGACCATGAACGAGAGGAAGTTCACGTAATACGGGAGATGGTCCGCCGTGTCCGCTATGAAGCGCAGGCTGTACTCCCCGCCGCTGATAGACATGTTTTCCATGAACGAGTTCGTATCCTCATCGAACTCGCCCAGCCCCAGCGCGCTCATCATGTCGAAGGACAGCTGAGCCACGCGCAGCTCCGCGTCGTAGCCCTTCAGGTCCTTCAGCGATATATACAGTCCGTCGTCGTAGTACAGGTCTTGCGTGGTTTCCTTCTTGGTAAGGCTCATCTTGCCAGCGTATGGCAGCGGCTTCGCCGCGGCCGTGGCGTACGCCGCCGCGGTATGCGTCGTTACCTTCGCCAGGTATATCGACTTGAACCCGACCATCAAATCCTTCGACAACGTTATACCTCCTTATATAAAAACCCTGTAGCGCATTACCTTCATCCTCACGCCGCCCTTGGCGTCCGCGTCGCTGTCATACGTCAGCGCGCGGCGGTAATCCAGCCGCGTCATGACCGATTCCACCTGCCGCGCGAGCGCGTCTATCTCGTCCGCGCGTACCGCGAATACGCGTATATCGGTCTCAATCTCCTGGATGTAATCGCCGTCGTCGCGCCATGACGCGACGCGGTTGGACGCCTCCGACACCGCCAGGCATGGCAGCGCCTCGAACGTCTTCGGCCAGCCGCGCGTCACTCGCGGCGGCGCGCCCGACGCCGTTACCACACCGGCCGACAGCGCGGCGGCCACGCGCGCGCTGTCGCAGGTCAAGCTCATTCCAGCGCCCCCAGTATCGCGTCCATGATCATCTTTTCTATCTCGCTCTCACACGCCTTGAACGCCGGGTACATGAACGGCCGCGCGGCCTGGCCGCGATGGTCCAGCGTGTATGACGGCCTCGCGCCGGGATCCATCGCGCTTCCGGACGTGTCGACGCTCGAGGCCGCGCCGTGCCCGCCTGTCCCGAATTCCACGTACGGCGCGTATTCGGCGGTCGCGTATATCGTCGCGGCCGCGCCTGTTTCATGCCTGCTCACGCTGTAACCGATCGAGTTCCTTAACGCGCCCGTGTCAACCGGGGCCATCCCCTTCGCCGTGCCAGCGACCAACGCGGCGGCGGCCTCCAACGCCGCCGCCGCCGCGCTCAAATCGCCCAATTGTTCCAGCTTCCCGATACACGCGTCGAACCCATCCAGCAGGTTCCCCGATACCACGCCCACGCGCTCACCCCCTTCGGTTTTCTGGTATCCACGCCAGATACGCGCGCTTATGCCCCGGCCACCGCTCCACGCCCGTCACCCTATAGTCGCAGCTTTCAGCCGCGCTCGTATCCACGCATACGCCCATGCCCGCCGTGATCTCCTCCGTCGGGCGCGTATACATCACCATCGCGCGCTCAGGAACCTCGCCCCATGCCCGCGCGGGCAGTTGGTCCCGCGAATCGCTGTACCCGGTGGGCTGCAAACAACCCCATACGCCCGCGCCTTCGCCCTCCGCCCAGGCGTACACATCCTCTTCCAACGCGCCCGATTCCGGATCGGCGCGCTGTTTCAGCGTGACTATCTTAGCCAGCCCCGACATCAAGCGCGTTTAAACCACCCCTGTCATTGGCATGATCCGGGCCAGCCTCCAGCCGTTCAGCGCGCGGCGCACATCCTCCGGTATGGTCTCAATCGTCCGGCGCATGCCGCCATCCTGCGCCTGCGTCATGCCCTCTATGCCTTGCCGGTTATAGTTGTTCAGCGCGATCCGAACGCGCAGCCCCTCCAGCGCGTCCGGCACGCCGTTCGTCCAGTCGGCGCGCCCGGTATACTCGGCCATCCAGTCCCGCGCGTCGTCAAGCAGCGCGGTCAGCAGCCCGTCTCGCGCGCCGTCGGTTATCCCTGCCAGTATCTTCAGCCTGTCCAGCGGTTCCATCATCCCACCCCCGCCGCTTGCGCGTCAGCCTTGCCGCCGTTAGTCTTCGCCGCTTCCTCCGCCCTGGGCTGGCGGTTCAGGCTCCGGCGGGTCTTCGTATATGTTTACGTATATCCCCGCCTTACGGTTCTCGTACACCCGCGCTATGCCTACCGACCGGTACCCAAACTTCCACGCGTCCGCGTTTTGGTTCGCTTCTGGCGGCACGATCTTGGGCGAGATGTGTTTCTGGTATTGGATGACCGCGCCCCTATGCGCCGCGAGGAAGTTGATCGGCTCGCCGGTCAGCGTGAACCCGTTCGCGCCTAGCGTTACCGCCGTGTTCATCCGGCTCTGCGGCACGCGCGCAACCACGCCGAACCTCGCGATAACCGCGCGGCTCGCGGTAGTGTCCATATCCTCCACCAGCCCGATCGGGCCGGGCGTGATGAACAGCACGCGGTCTTCCAGGCTCACCTCGCCGTTATCCATCGCGTTCGCGCATGCCCGCAGCGCGGCTATCACCTCCGCTCCGTCCAGCAGCGGGCCCCTTGCGCTCGTTACTCCAGGCGCGCTCGCGTACTGCGCGATCCGCCACGCGTCCAGTTCCGGCGTCACCTTTGTCCGGATAAACTCCCCGGCCAGCCGGCCGAACGCGATTCCAGCGGTTTCGGCGTCGTCCAGCGTGTCTACCTGGAACATCTTGCCTCGGTCGTACTCGCATGTTACTGTCTCGTATGTCGTCGTCACTTCGCCCGACGGATACCCGGTGTTCCGGTCATAGTTGCCCAGCCCGGACATATCCATCTTGGGTATAACGATCTCATGCGCGTACATGTTCTGGCGCTCGATATCCAACGCCCCGTCAAGCGCGCTGGTTAAACCGCCTAATTTGTATACCTCATCCAGCAACGGTATGTAACTCTTGAACAAGGCTATTGAGTTTGCCATAGTGATCCCCCTCTACTTTAATCCAAACGCCTGACGTACTTTGGCCATGTGCGCGTCCGTCGGGCTTCCAGACGCGGCCTTGGGCGGACTGCCGCGGAAACGTTTCTCCACGCCGGCCTGGACGCTGTCACGGTACGCTTTCTCCACGCGCTCGATGCTCGACTGGCACGCGTCCGCGCTGGCGTAATCCAGCGTGTCCAGCAGCGTTGTCGGCAGCTCACGCCGCGACAATTCATCACCGGCTGTCACGCGAAGCTCACGCAGCGTCAACGCGCGCTCACGCTGGGCTAACTTCTCTTCGCGTTCCTTGCGGTCATGCTCGGCGCGTTGTTCCGCGTTCATGCTGGCCAGCCGCTCGGCCTGTGTCCGCGCCTCCTCGACGCGCGTGGCCGCGTCCTGTTCCCACTTCGCGCGGCGCGTTTCGATCGCCTTGTCGATCCGGCGGTCGAACTCCTCCCGCGCGGCTTTGTCGCTGGTTAACAGCGCGTCAAGCGGATTCTTGGCTGGCTCGCCCTGACTCGCGGTTCCTTCCGCTGTCTGCGCTGGTTGGGTTAACTGCGCTGGCTGAAATTCGGGCGCGCCGGTACTCTCGCTCATTTATGCCTCCGTCCACGCCGTACGCTCCCGCCCCGGCGCGTATTCTTGTATGAAAAAACCCCGCGCCGTTTGGCGCGCGGCTGTTCACCCTGCCGAATCACTTCGAATCACTTCAAGTCACTTCAAATCCCCATAACAAACCGCGCCTGGCGTTCCGGCGCGGTTCAGCCGTCGGGCCTTACTACGATTCCGCTACCTCAAACCATTTCGGAGGGAACAGGTAATCCTCGCGCGTTTCGTCGTGAACGCGGTAAAACCCGCTCTCGACGTCCATCACGCCGTATACTTTGCCAGTGTCAAGGCTTATCGTCTGGAATCCGCCTAAAAAACGCGCTTTCATTAGTCCAGCCTCCTTTTTATCTCAAATTCCCGCATGCCGACTGTCGGTTCCTGGAACCAGTATATTTCAGCCCAGACCAGGTTATCACCCATCCGAACCCAGGCCTTGCCCTTCAAGCGCCGCCATTTCGAGGCGTCGCCGCCGTACGTTTCCACCAAACGCGCCAGCGTGTCCTCGTCTAGCGGTTCCCCGCCCTTATAACCCGCCGTAACCTCCGCGTCCTGAACCTTACCCCCTTCGGCCAGCTCATATGTCATGCCGTCCTCGGGGTTGAAAACCTCATGATTCTTCCGCTTCGAACCGATACCGCGTCCCGCGTCGAGCGCCATCACCAAATCTACGCTTGTTATACGTTCCTCCAGCAAGGACAGCGGCTGATCCGCGATGTTCGCGCTGTCCCGCGTTTCGTCCATGCCGGTTGGACGCGCCGCGCTCGCCGCAGTCCCCAACGCCTTTCTGTTCGCGCTGTCCCGCGCTTCGTCCATGCCGGTTGGACGCGCCGCGCTCGCCGCGCTTCCTAGCGGCTTTCTGTTGGATTCCGCCCGCGCCGCGTCCCGCGCGTTCCGCCGCGACTGCCACTGCCGATAGTTCATGCTGGCGGGCACGGATTCAGTCGCGCCGGTATCCGGATCGACCGCCATGCGTTCCATCCTGGCCAGCGTGTCCGCGTCCGTGACGCTCCCGGTCACGCTCCGGCAGTTCGGGTGCGTCGGCGGCAGGTTCACGCCAGCCCGCGCCTCATCCACCCGGAACACCTGCCCGTCAAGATCGCGGCATATCTCCGACGTGCGGTCGTCCAGCGTCGCGATGTATAGATACCGCTCAACGCCGTTCGCCTTGTATGATTCCAGTATCGCTTGATTGGCTATATACGTCGTCTCCGTGCGAACCAGCCGGATCGCGTTGCTGTACCCGGCATGCATGCGCGATTCTATCTCCCACGCCATTTGCGCCCCGGTCTGCCCGGTCAGCAGCCCTTTCGTGATGACGTCGTTAAGCGTCCGCCGCAGTTTTTCCGCGCTTTTCCATATGTTTTGGCTGTAGTTCGCGCCGCTCCACGGGTTGCGCAGGACCTGCTCCAGCCGCGCCGTGCCCGGCCGCGCGTACGAGATGAACAGCCCCAAACCCTTTTGTATGTCATAACTGGTCCGGTTCATCACCTCCGGGTATACCCATGCCAGCCGCTCCGCCGTCACGCCTTCCTGCTTTGACGCCAGCGCCATGATCTCCGCGTCGAGGTTCGCCTGTAACGCTTGCTGGCGGCTGATCCGCCACGCGTACGCGCGGCTCGACGCGAACGCCAGCGCCCCGCCGCGCTCCGCGATAAATGAATCGCGCGCCGGACCGGTCAGCTTCAGCAGCTGTGGAACCAGCTTCGCCTCGATCGCCTTGTATTCCTCATACGTCGTGGGCGCGGACAGGTACGCCTCCGCCTCCGCGCCGCTTAACTCATACCGTTTCTGGAAATTATACGCGATCCTTTCAGCCTCGGCGGTTATACTGGCCGTTGATCGGCGGTACGCGTTCCCGATCGCGCCCAGCGTGGCGGCGTTCCCGGCGTGGGTATCGGCCATTACGCGTTCCGCGCGCCTGTTCCAGTACGATTGCGACCTGTCGGCCACTATCCGGCCTCTATGTCGGTTTTGCCGTCGGTTTGGCCGTCAAAGCGGTTCGGCCCGTTCGCGTCCGCGTACTGGTTGAACAGCGCGGATTGCTGCCGCGCGGCTTCCTCCCGCTGGGCGCGAAGCGTCTCCAGCGCGGCCCGCGCGTCCTGGATGAACGGCACCTGCGCCAGCAGCAGCGCGTCCGGAACGATCCCTTGGAGCGTCCGCACCGTCTGCGCTATCTCCAGGTCGTTCACTGGCAGCGACCGCGTGAAGCTGATCCGCACGCGTTCCGCGTCCAGCGCCGCGCCGCCCAGCGCGCCCAGCGCGGCCGCGTATTGCCTCAGCCGCTGCCTCAACCCTTCCCTGAACCAACGCTCCTTTATCTTGGTCAGCTGCTCCAGCCCCAGCAGCTTGTACCGCATCGCCACGCCCGATGTGTTTCCGCTGAAGTTTTGGTCGGTCAGGTCGGGCACCAGCGACATCTTATGTATGTCCGCGCGTATCGAGTCGGCCAAAACCTGCGTGTCCGTCTCGTTGAGGCTGTTCGTCAGCCATTCCACGCGCGCGTCCTTGTCCGGCAGCGCGACCGCCTTTTCCATGCGCAGGCGTTCGCCGACACCGCGCTTGTCCTGCGGATCGCCCCAATCCAGCCCGCCCACTCCGGTGAACACCAACAGGCTGTCGGCGAACTGCTCTTTATCGTTCACGCGGTCGGACTGGAGCGTGTCGTACGCGTCGATAAGGCCCATCACTGGCTCGAAGTCGCCGCGCTCATCCGCGTTGTTCCAGTATTCGATCAGCGGCACCGCGCCGAACGGATGCGCCGCGCGGCCTGTCTCGGCCAGCGATTCCAGCGTTTGGCCGGCATAGCCTATAACCTCCCAGGACGTATACGCGTCCGCCGCGTAACCTTCGCGCGCGCCATCCGCGCCGTGCCGCGCGCGCCACATCACGCCGAACAGCGGCGCGTGCCTGACCGTATCGTCATATACCACGAACCCATACCTCGGATCGACCGCCGCGCTCGTCGGCCGCGCCGCTTCGTCCATGAACAGCGCCTCCAGGCCTACGCCGTACAGCGATTGGTTCACGGTGATCTCCGCGTCCACCGCCTCGATGTTCACGCGGTCATACGCCGCCAGCAGCGCGGACAGCTGCCGCTCCTGCGCTTCGTCCTGGTAACCGATCGGCGATCCGGCCATGTACCCGCTCGCCATCGTGACTATGTAGCGCGGGTAATCCGCCGCGATCCGGTTGTTTGCCGCGCCTTTCGCGCGCGCGCGGCCGCTTATCGCGTGCTCACCGTCGTAATACCGCTTCAGCCGCTCGCGGCGCGGCGACTGCGCGCCGAAAAACTCCCTTACCGCGCCTGACAGGATACCGGGCGTTAACCCGCACTCCAGCAGCGCCGCGTCGCGCGTTATCATACTGTCATTCCGCCTGTCCTTCCGCCTCCGACCGCGACTGTCATTACCGCGCTGGAACCCCAGCGGCTTCTTGTTCACATACCGCGCTAGAACCCCAGCGACTTCTTGTTCAGGATCACCGCCGCGCGTTCCGCGCTCAACTCCTCGACCGCGTACCGCGTCGCGTCGATCGTGTGGTTCTCATTGTCAGGGTACGCGGCCATGTAGTTTCCGTATTTGTCCTGCCTGTACTCATACCCGGCGAACTCCCGCGCCGCGTTCGGGCACCTGGCCGGATCGATCACTATCCGCGCCCGCTCGGACAGCCAGCGCATACCATGCTCCACGCTGTACGGGCCTTTGCGCGCCCCGACCGCCCTCACGCCCAGCCGTCGCAGCGCGTCGATCAAGCGCGGGTCTTCGCTGTCGCAGCTTACCGTCTCCTTGCCGCACAGCGCGGTCACGCGCTCCGCCAGCTCGCTTGTCGGCGTTCTCGCCGAATAGAATTCATCGGTTATGTACAGCGTCTGCTCGCGCTTGTTATAGTAGCACCGCGTCAGCGCGGCGGGATCGACCGCGAACCCGAAATCCAGGCCGTTCATGTACCTGTCGAACGTCTTGCGCGTGGACTCGGGTATCGGCTCTATCGCCAGGTTATCGAACACCGCTCCGCCCGTGCCTGTGACCTCGCCCAGGTACACGCTCCGCCACGCCCGCTCGTTTACCTCGCGCAGGTGTTCCGCCTCGCTCAGGAACGCCTCGCCCAACCATTCAGGCGGCACGCCGCGGTAATCGCTGCTGTGGATCATCCGACGCGGGTCAGGCGCCATCGCCGCCGCGTTCACCCAGTTGCGCGCCGATTTGGGCGGGTTATACGCGCACAGCACGACCGGATCGGCCCCGCCTCGAAGCGCGCTGTTTAGCACCGCGCGGCATTCGTCCTCGCCGCTGAACTCCGTCAGTTCCTCAAACCATATGTACTTGAAATACCCGCGCGGCAGCTTGATCCCCTTGCTCTTGGCCGGATCGTCCACGCCTCGGAACATGATCCGCTGACCGGTTTGCTTCAGCGTGATCTCCAGCGGGCTTAGCCGAAACTGGAACCATTCGTCCAGACCCAGTGTCTCGACCGCCCATTGCAGCTGCGCGTACACGCTGTCGCGCAGCGTCTCCGCCACTTTTCGGTATACTATCGCGTTGTAGTTCCTGTCACGCAGCAGCCCCGTCACTATCTCTAGGCTGACATAGCTGCTCTTTCCGCTCCCGCGACCGCCGCGAAGCCAGTAATGCAGGTGCCCGGCCCGGAGTATGTCTCGGTGCACAGCCTCGAACACCGGCGCGCATACACGGCTGAACCGGACCTCAGCCACGCGCGTCCGCGCCGCTGGGCGCGCCGCTCCAATCGTCTATTATTCGCGGCGGCTCCACGCTCACCGTGACGTTGTCGCGGAACATACCCATATGCTTGCCCATCAGCTCCAGCGCCTTCAGCTTCTCAGGCATTTTCGATTCGGGACTGCTCGCTACCTCCGCGATCTCGCGCATCACGCGCTCCTGGTTGTAGCCCGTGCGCCGCGCCTGGATCGCGCCGCGCCGCGCTATTTCTTCCGAAACGCTAACATTTGCCAGCAGACGCGCGCCTTCCACGTTCGCGTTCCTCGCGCTGTAGCCTGCCCGGATCGCCGCCTGGCTCGCGTTCAGGTCGATCAGATACTCGTCTATGAATTTCGCGCGTCTCGCAGTCACGGTCTTCTCGCCCCCGCGCGGGCCAAAAGGCGGTCACGCCCCGCCGTGACCGCCTCCCGGTTCCCCCCTATGCCACCGCCCATACTATACCACGCTTTTCCGGACAAAAGCGGTCAACTTTTCGTTCCGCGACAATTTCTTCAGCGCGGCATGGTCCCACCTCCTCACGGTGCGCTCCGACGCGTTCAGCTGCCGCGCTATCGTTTCCCACTTCTGATGGCGTTTGTACCGCAGCGTGACCGCGCGCTCCTGGCTCGGCGGCAGCGCCCATACCGCTCGGTCCATCTCCGCCTTCAGCAGGAACAGCCGTTCTATCTCCCGGCTGTTGCGCTTTATCGCCTGGGCGCACTCCCGCGCGGTACGCTCCGCCCGCTCCAGCGTCTCCTCCATGTCCCGGGCTTTCCCGTCCGCGTGACTGGTCCCGTCTGGCGGAGCGCGGCTTAGCGTGTCATAACATTCTCGCGACGTCTCCGCGTATCGCTCCGACTCGCGGTTCAACTCGCGGATTCGCTCGACCGCGGCCGCCCATTCAGCCAGCGTTTTCCGCGCCCGCCAGATTTCGGATTGGTTTTCGTCGGGCTTCATTTGTGCCGCGCCTCCCGCGCCGTCATGCCGCGCCGCCGCCTGTTAGGGCGGTATAGGCGGCGTCTTAGCCGGAAACTACGTTTTTTATTGTATCACGCGTTAGGTTGTGCTTCAAACACAATAATATTTAGCGGGACGCGCATAACTCGGCGTTTAACGGTCCAAAATTCATTTTATGGAACAGACGCTTGGCTATACCGTCAATTACATGGTATACCCTTCCTGTCCGACGCGCGAAAGGAGGCCTCCCCCCATGCCGGATTCCGCGTTAATGCCCTCGAATGTTATACGTTTACCGCTGCCTGTCCGCGCTCCCGCGCCTGCGGCGCGTTCGCCACGCGTATCCCTGACACGCCGCAAAGACGGGCGTTACTCCGTCTCTATTTGCTGTGACCGAGACAACGGGTCTAGACGCCGTAAGTATTTTTATGGCAAGACCCAGGCCGAAGCGCGTCGGAAGATGAACAAGTTCATTAGCGCGATGGCGGCGGACCCGCGTGAGGTTAAGCCCGACGCCGCTCAGCCGACCGTCGCGAATTGGGCCGAAACTTATCTTGACACCTATAAACCCGACCTGCAGCCCAACACCCGCGAGGATTACGCGCGTTATCTCGCCCGCGTTACCGCGCATATGGGCGGCGTCCAAATGGGAGCGGTCACGCTGGACATGTGCCAGAAATTCGTTAACCTGCGCAAGGACTGCGGCGGCGAAAGCTATATTAAAAAACACGCGATGATGATAAAGGGCCTCTTTACCCAAGCGGAGCGTAACCGCCTGATCGCTTTCAACCCGGCTAAAGGCCTGAAACTGCCCAAAGGCGCGAGAGGCACTCACGCTTTTATCGGCCAGGACACCCAGTCCATAATATTACGGACATGGCGCGGCCATCGGTGCGGGCCGCTGGCCGCGTTAATGCTGCTCGCGGGACTGCGCAGGGGCGAAGCTCTCGCGCTCGACCCATCCCATGATATTAACTTGTCCAGTTTGACAATCACCGTCAATAAGGCGCTGCGGTTTGAGCGCGGCGGACCTGTTATCGCGCCGCCTAAGACAGCCGCCGGGACGCGCTTAATACCTATCTTCCCCGAGTTGCTGCCCGTGTGCCAATACCTTGTTGACCGCGGCGCGACCGCGCCTCTGACAAAGCTTAACGGCGAGAGCATAACTAAGAGCGCGTTCCGGAAAGCTTGGGCGGGTTACCAGAAAAGCCTCAACTCGGACGGCGCGGACCAATTGCCCACGTGCCATGACCTGCGCCACACGTTTTGCACGCTCCTGTTCCAGGCTGGCGTTAAGCTTAAAACCATCCAGCTTTGGCTTGGCCACGCCGACGTGTCCACCTCGCTGAACATCTATACCCACGTTACGGATATGCAGCAGCGCGAGGATGTTAACGCCATGCGCGGTTACTTGGTCAGTCTGGGCATTGCCCCCGCGCAAGCTGGAGGGTAACCCCCCGCGAACAACATCGGCCGCGTTTGGCTGTCAAATTGGCTGTCAACGAATTTTCCCCCGCCCATTTTTTGGGCGGGGGCTAGCTTTTTTGGAGTGGAGCACTTCACTCTTAATCAGGGTGTCCCGGGTTCGAGTCCCTGATGGCGCACCAATGAAGCGATAGATTCAAAGAAGCGTTGAGAATCAAGGATTTTCAACGCTTCCGGCTTGTTGGATACGCTAGAATTTTTCTGCAGGATATGGGTGTTATGCCCTGCATCTTGGTTTATCATGGTTTTTAGGAAGTATGTTGCCAACGAGTTCTACGCGTTCATGGAGCCACGGGCGTTGTATGAGAGATTCGAGTTTACCGTACATGCGGAGTATGGCACCGAATATATGAACCTTATGGTTATGCGTAATGCGCAAAAACGTTAAGACGGTGAGCGTAACGCAAAGCCAGGAGGGGCGGGAACTCCTCCTGGCTTTTCTATTACCCGTTACTCACCCAGGTACCGTTCGTATGCGCTGTTATACGCGGCGGTCGCCTCGATCAGCCCCATTGCCTCCAGATTGGCGATGTACTGGTTCCATGTGCTGTCCACATCCTGAGCTCCCAGCAGGCAACGCTGCTGATACTCGTCCGTCAAAGCGTTCAGGTTCGCGATGTAGTTGTCCAGTTCGTAACGCTCATCCTCGTTGAATACCAGCGTCGGGAAAGGCATCCTAACCCAGTCGCTAGCGGCGTAGAGGTCATAACCGTCACGCGCCTGCTTGTTCATGGCGGCCAACTCGCCCATGATGTTGCCATACCTGCCGATCTCATAGCAACCGATACTGCGCAGGTAGTTCGGGTATCCGGCGGGATTGGTCAACGCCTTTTTGGTAGGAACGGGTGAACCATCGACCAGCGTATAATCATCGCCCTCAATGCCGTATGTGAGCAGCTGGCCGACAGGGGTGAAGAAGAAATCCATGAACTGGATAGCTTTCACCGGATCCTCGCAATCAATTGAGATCCCCCATGCGTAGGAGTGCAGTGACGTGCGGCTCCTGTTGGTTTTTACCACGCCGCTGATGTCCCCGGGAGGCGCGAACGCCACGAAGTTTATATCTGGCACCTGCTCGCGCACGGTATCGTTCATCGCGCCGGTCGAGGAAAACCAGTCGATCGTCGCGCCGCCCTGGTCGTTGCCAAGAAGGAACTGCCTAGCTTGAGAGCCGCGTGTAAATATCTCCGGATCAATCACGCCATCGGCGTACCACTGCGCCAGTTCCTTCAGCGCGGCCTTGTATTCTTCTTGGGCGCGTCCCTGGTAAATCTTGCCGTCTTCCTTTATGTACCAGCCGTTTTCCGCATTCCACAACTCCAGCAGCGGCCAGATGCCCGTATCACGGTAGAACCATGGCACCTCATCTTTCTCGCCGTTGCCGTTGGGGTCTTCGTTGCGGAAGGCGTAGAGAACGGACTTATATTCCTCCAGCGTCGTCGGTTGCGCGAGGCCCAGTTTGTCCAGCCAGTCCTGACGGATGAAGAAGCCCATCGACGGTAGCGCCTTGCTCGGATCACCGCCCAGTGTGCCCGAGATGTAATAGAACTGGCCGTCAGGCCCGGTGCCAGCCCGCTTGGCGTCAGGGTATTCCTCCAGGAAACGCTGAATGTTCTGGCCGTATTGGGCGATCAGGTCATCAAGCGGAAGGAACGCGCCCTGTGATATCAGTGGCGCGAGGTTGTCGCGGTGGCCTTGGATAAGGTCGGGCAGCTTGCCCGAGGCCAGCATCGTGTTAAGTGATTCCTTAACGTCTGTAATGGATTCGTTCGCGACATTCCGCATCTGTACGTTGGTCAGCCGCGCGGCTTCCTGCCAGATGGGCATGTCGCCTTTCGGCGCACCGTTGCCGTCAAACGCGTAGAACAGTGTGATGGCGCTGGGTTCGGGTGTGATCTTCAGGTCATCATCGCCGTTATACGCCAGCGCGGGCGCGGCTGCCAGCGTCAGCGACACAGCAAGCAGCAGGGTAAGGATTCTGCGTGTCATCGGTTAGCCCTCCTTTATTGAATCATCTAAAGGCCGCGCGGTTATCCCTTAATCGCGCCGACCATGATTCCCTTGATAAAGAACCGCTGTATGAACGGGTACAGCATTAGCATCGGCAGGACCGCCACGACGATAGTCGCATATACGACTGTCTGTTCCGTCATTACGCTCGCGCTCATGTCGACTGTGTCGTTTACGTTGAACTTGATCTGCACGATAAGGCGGCGTAACAGCACCTGCAGCGGCACCTTGCTCTGGTCTTGCAGCAGTACCATACTCCAGAAGTAGGAGTTCCATCGCCCGACGAAGTAGTACATAGTCAGCGTGGCTAGCGCAGGCACGGACAGCGGCAGGTAGACTCGAGTGAGGATTGAGGTGTCCGTCGCGCCGTCGATAAGCGCGGATTCCTCCATCGAATCAGGAACGTTTTCGAAGAACGTCCGCATCAGTATCACGTTGAACGTGTTGACCGCGCCGCACAGCAGTATCGCCCACCGTGTGTCGTACAACCCCAGTGAGCGGAAGTTAAGGTACGCAGGCATCATACCCGCGTTGAACCACATCGTGATTAGGATCGCGAACGCGAACATCTTCCTCCCGCGAAGGCGCTTGCGGGACAGCGGGTACGCGCCCAACACTGTAAGGAACATGTTAATCGCTGTGCCAACGACGGAATAGAATATCGTGTTGCCGTAGGAGGTCCATATATTTCGCATGCCGAATACCTTGTTGAACGAGGCAAGCTCAAAACCATGGGGCAGCAGTGCCACGCGCCCCGTCGACACAGCCATTGGATCTGAAAATGAGGCTATTAACACATACCATAGCGGATAAAGCGTGACCGCGCATATGATCAGCATGACCATGATATTAAATACGCCGAAGACATTCTCTACTGCGGTCCGTTCGTTATGACCGAATTCGACCTTGCCGTTGGCTGCGCGGTCGAGCGCAACCCGAATTACTGGGATTCCGATGCTGTCAAGCTGGATAAGGTCGTCTGGCGCGTGATCACGGACGGCTCAGCCGCGTTGAACGCGTACCAGGCTGGCGAGATCGACCGCGTCAACCTGTCCTCGACCGACGTGGCGTTGTTCACATCCGATCCCGAATTCGGCACGTACTCCGACTTCCGCAACTACTACATGCAGTTCGACACCCAATCCCCGAATATGAACGTGAATCTGCGCAAGGCGGTCAGTCTGGCGATCGATCGCGACATACTCGCTTACGGTGTGCTCGGCACAGGCGCGGCGCCGGCTGGCGGTGTCGTCTCGGTAGGTATATACGGCAACACGGAGAAGACATTCCGTGAGCTTAACGGTCCTGTGTCTCGCTTCGATCCCGATCTGGCTAAGGAATTCTGGGCGAAGGGTATCGAGGAACTGGGTGCCGAGCCGAAGCTGACAATGCTCACGGCAACCGGTCCGGACTTCGACGACATGGCCGTGTTCATTCAAGACCAGTTGCGCACAAACTTGGGAATTGAGGTCACCATAAACGCGATGACCCAGAAGGCCCGCAGCGACACGATGAACGCGCAGCATTACGACTTTGCGCTGTCCGCATGGGGCGCGGATTACGACGACGCTATGACATACCTGGAACTGTGGACGTCCACGTCGGGCTACCGAGGCTACTACGGCAAGCAGGAGTATATCGACCTGGTGACGTCCGCGCTGCTAGAGCCTGATCCGGCGGCCCGCCTGCAGTACATGCTGGATGCCGAGAAGATGCTCATCGAGGAAGACATGGCCATAACAGGCCTGTACGACCGTGGGTTCTCATACCTGCAGCGGCCTTATGTCAAGGATCTGATATTCTGGCCGGTGGGCACGCCTGTGGAGGTCAAGTACGCGGATATCGTGAAGTAACCACACGCGAGATGGTTCCGATCCGGGCGGCCACGCGGGCTGTCCGGATCGGTCGTAGACATCCCCGGAAAGGAGGAACCCGCGTGACCGCTTACGTCAGCCGCCGTTTAGCTTATATGATGGTAACGCTGTTCGCTATTGTTACATTGACGTTTTGCCTGATGAAGATATTACCCGGTACGCCTTTCGATGAAGAGCGGTTCATGTCGCTTGGCCCGGCGCGTCAGGCTGCGCTGATGCGTCAGTACGGCTTGGATCAGCCCGTGCACAGTCAGTTCCTGCGGTATCTGGGGAACCTGTTCAGGGGTGATCTAGGCACGTCGTATTTCTATCCGGACAGGCCGGTGCTGGACGTGCTCCGCTCACGCATAGGTCCGTCCGCGCTGATAGGCAGCCAGGCGATACTGATGGGCTTGGCGGTCGGTATGTCTATGGGCATAGTCGCGGCTTGGCGGCATAACGGCTCGATGGACTACATCACGATGGTTGTAGCGGTGCTGGGAGTGTCGGTGCCTAACTTTGTCGTGGCAGCGCTGCTTCAATACTATGTAGGCCTCAGATGGGGGATACTGCCTGTCGCGTTTTGGAAGAGCTGGGCGCATTCGGTACTGCCGTCGGTCGCGCTGATGTTCTCGCCGCTCGCGTCGTCCGCGCGGTTTGTTAGGACGGAGACGCTCGACGTTCTCAGTCAGGATTACATCCAGACAGCCCGGTCCAAGGGTATGAGCGAGCGGCGGATGCTGGTCCGGCATGCGCTGCGCAACGCGCTTCTGCCCGTGGTAACGATACTCGGCCCGATGATCGCAAACCTGCTAACCGGTTCGCTGGCCATTGAGAAGATATTCAGCGTGCCGGGTATAGGCAGCTTGTTTGTCGAATCCATACAGAACAATGACTACCCGGTAATAATGGGCCTTACAATATTCTTTTCGGCATTCTATATACTGTGCATACTGCTGGTGGACATATCATACACGCTGATCGACCCCAGGATCCGCCTGTCAAAAGGCAGCGAGGGGGATTGACAGATGATCATAACTGCCCGGAACCCTGACATGCCGGCCATACCCGCCGAACTGTTTACGCCCGAAACAGCCGACTCGCTGGAGATGGAGCGCATCAGCCGTGAGCACCACTCCGCAGCATACGATGGCTGGATCAGGCTGCGCAAGAACAAGGGCGCGTTGGTTTGCCTGGATGTGCTGGCGTTGCTGACGCTATTCGCTCTGATCGCTCCGATAATTTCGCCCTACACATATTACCAAACGGACTACATGGCCAAGCTGAAGCCGCCCAGCGCGGCGCACTGGCTGGGTACAGACCTGTTCGGTCGCGACCTTTGGACGCGCATGTGGTATGGGACGCGTATATCGCTTTTGATCGGACTGTGCGCCGCCGCTATCAACATATTCATCGGCGTGCTGTACGGCGCGATCTCGGCTCTTATGGGCGGTGTCGTCGACGCGGTGATGCAACGAACCATCGAGGTGCTGGTGGGTGTGCCATCACTTATACTGGTTATATTGTTTATGATGGCGCTGCCGCCGGGCATATGGACTATCATACTGGCTCTGTCGGTGACAGGTTGGGTGCAGATGGCGAGGCTGGTACGCGCACAAATATTAAGGATGAAGGGCATGGAGTTCGTTCTGGCGGCGCGACTGCTGGGTACAGGCACATGGACGATGATCCGTCGACACCTGATACCCAACACGGTCGGCGTGATCATTATCCAGGTTATGTTCGCCATACCCTCGGCCATATTCACCGAGGCGTTCCTAAGCTTCATCGGCATTGGTCTGGCTGAACCACAGGCGTCGCTGGGCGTGCTGATCAATAATGGTTACAGCGTGCTGCGCAGTTCTCCGTACATGCTCGTCTATCCTGCCGTGACAATCGTGTTGCTGATGGTGTGTTTCAGTATCGTGGGTGACGGTCTGCGAGACGCGTTCGATCCGCGCATGAAGGGGTGACGCGCATGGCGGGCATAAGGGCGGACGTCGAAGCTTCCCCTGGCACGGTTTTTAAGGACGTAATTAACGCGCCGGTGCTATCGGTCAAGGACATGAGTGTCTCAATCAAGACGGACAACGGGATCGTCCGCGCGGTACGAGGCGTGTCGTTCAGCCTGAGCCAGGGCAAGACGCTGGCCATCGTTGGTGAGTCCGGCTCAGGCAAGACCATGACGTGCAAGGGGATCATCGGATTGCTGCCGCCGGGCGGGGTGATAGATAACGGCACGGTCACGCTGTGCGGCCTGGACGTTACACGCGCCCATGAGAAGACGATGAGGCAGGTGCGCGGCTTTAACGTATCCATGATATTCCAGGACCCGCTGACCTCGCTTAACCCTACGACGCCCATAGGTAGGCAGATCGAGGAGATGATGGTCCTCCACCGTCCCGATATGAACGAGTCTGCGCGGAAGGCTCGTGTGTTTGAGATGCTTGACCTGGTGGGTATATCCAACCCGGCGGAGCGCATACGGCAGTATCCGCACCAGTTTTCCGGAGGAATGCGCCAACGCGTGATGATTGCGATCGCGCTGACGCTCTCACCCAAGCTGCTGATCGCGGACGAGCCGACGACCGCGCTGGATGTGACAATTCAAGCGCAGATATTGGAACTGATGAATGATATCCAACGCAAGACGAATACCGCGATAGTCATCATCACCCACAACCTGGGCGTCGTGGCGAGTGTGGCCGACCATGTTGCGGTGATGTACGGCGGACGGATCATCGAGGAAGGCGGCGTTGAGAACATATTCTACAGCCGCAAGCACCCATATACCCAGGGGCTGCTTGATTCCGTCCCGAAGATAAACCGCGCGAAAGAAAGACTGTTCTCGATCCCCGGTTCACCACCAGACCTAGTCAACCCACCGGAAGGTTGCCCGTTCGCCGCGCGATGTGGCAGCCGAATGAGAGTATGCGGCTCGTACGTGCCGCCTATTATGGAGTTCGGCGGCGGGCACAGCGCCGCGTGCTGGCTTTACGACAAACGCGCGACCGCGCCGCCGTCAGCAGTGTCGGCGACGCCTATGCTATCATAACCGCCGTTAAACAGGAAGGAGGCCGCCGCATGGCTGGCGCGTTGCTGGAGGTCAACGGTCTGTCCCGATATTTCACTGTGGGTAAGCGCAAGACGCTGAAAGCCGTGGATGGCGTGAGCATGCGAATCTATCGGGGTGAGACGCTGGGTCTGGTCGGCGAGTCCGGCTGCGGCAAGTCCACACTCGGTCGCACGGTCATCGGACTGTATGAGCCGACGGCGGGGACGGTTCGGTTTGACGGTATGCCCGTCAGTCCCAAACGCGGAAGCAGCCTTGCGCTGCGGATGCAAATGATATTCCAAGATCCGTATACCTCGTTGAATCCCCGGATGAAGATATCGGACATACTGGCTGAGGGTATAGACAACCACCGCCTGGTACGCTCGAAAGCGGAGCGGTCCAAGCGGATCGCCGAACTTCTGGAGAGTGTTGGCCTGTCAGAGGAGCACGCAAACCGTTACCCGCACGAGTTCTCAGGCGGGCAGCGCCAGCGTATCTGCATAGCCCGCGCGTTGTCCGTACGCCCTGACTTCATCATCGCGGACGAGCCGATCTCCTCGCTCGACGTATCAATACAGGCGCAGGTTATCAACCTCATGCGTGACCTTCAGGATGAGATGGGCCTGACATACCTGTTCATAGCGCATGACATGTCGGTGGTTCGCTGTATATCCAACCGTATCGGTGTGATGTACTTGGGCTCGCTGGTCGAGCTGGCTGAAAGTGAGGCGCTCTTTGCGAAACCGACGCACCCATACACCCAGGCGTTACTCTCGGCCATCCCCATTCCCGACCCCAGTGAGGAGCGCGGTCGACACCGTATCATGCTCAGCGGCGCGGTTCGCAGCCCAATTGACATGCCGCCGGGGTGTCGGTTCGCCTCACGCTGCCAGGCACGGACCAAGCTGTGTGACGAGCGTGAACCCGAGTTGCGAGAACTTGCCCCAGGGCATTTCTGCGCATGCCATCAGTCAAATTGTATATAATGACACTTTCTAAGATAAAGAACCGGACCTTTATAATAGACGTCTATCCGATAACCTTTCTTTCTGTCATACTTTGCGCCCGTTGGTTTGTGTATCACTATCTTCTCGATAAGGCGGAGTAATAATTCACGTGTGAGTTCGATTTGGGGCATAGTTAAACTCAGAATCAAATCTGAAAATAGCGTTATACCCACTTTTTGATCAGTCACGGCTCGTTCCTTCTTATTTTACATTTCAATGTCCCTCCGTACATTTGTTAACTCGGATTGGTAACCGCTAATTAACTGCGCGAATACCGTATCATCAACAATACCAAAGCATTCTGCTCCACGATTTTCTTCGTGATGATTTGCGGTTCATCACAACACCGCTTTGCGCGGTCTATATCCTTCTTTATATTTTTATCATGATCGGGTTCTGATACAAGGCGTTTATACTTTTTTATATCAGCTAGTACAAGCTATATCAGCGTGCCTTCAGGAATTCGAAGCATGGTACATAACTTATCTGGACCCGTTCTAGTAGAATTCTTGTACTTACAGCAGTCATTCAAAGAACTTCTGATCGATCAATGGTTCATGCGTGTTTTGTACAATTATCCAATCGGATTCAAGCTTAACGACCAACTTCTTTGTTTTATATGATTTTGCTGTTATGCGGTCATTCACCATATGCCCTAAGCATACAGGATTCGATAAAATACCCCTAACCGCGTTTAAGCTCCAACAACACATCCGCGCGTTATCGCAGCCTCTATGCCACCTTCCGGTACGCGCAAACGTGTATGCCGCCGGTGTTGGTATCTTTTCTTTGTAGAAAGTGTTGGATATCCGGTAATAGCCCATACCATTGACTGCCATGTTGAATATTCTTCTTACTAACGCCGCCTCTTCTTCATCAATAATAAGCTTATACTTATTGTCTGGGAATAGCATGTAGCCAAATGGTGGATGGCCACTAATATGTTTCTCAGCTAAAGCCATCGTCCTTTTTGCTGACCGTATTTTCTTAGAAATATCTTTTGCGTAATACTCATTCAAAATACTTTTGAATGGCATAATCTCGTTATCGCCTTTGTCGGTGTCAATTTTATCATCTACCGCGATGAACCTATATCATGCTCTGGAAAGTACAGGTCGGTATAATATGTAACGAGCGCGTTTAATCACCCTAACCGTGACACAACCCCTTACAGTATAACAATGATATCGCCAGAAAATCCAGTATCTACGCGGGTTTTGAGGGTTGTAGTTATTCATTAGCACCTTCGTAATGAGCGGTTTGCCACTCAGATAGAGCCGATGTTACATTAGCGACAACACTTTTGACCGTGCTGGACTGGTAAAGGAGTACCACAAGATGGCACTAAAAGTGAAAAACAACACTTCAGTCAACACGGTTTGCGGACAGCTTTCACTGCTCGACTTCGAGGTTCAACCCGGCGAACGCATAGTCCACATTCCACTTTCGGAACTATTCGCCCCCGACCCGCACCCGTTTCTGGTGACGGACGATGACGCGATGGCGAGACTCGTCGAGAGCATAACTCTGTATGGCGTTCGCGAACCCGGACTGGCTCGTCCGAACCCTGATGGCGGTTATGAACTGCTCTGCGGTAATCGCCCCAGACGCGCCTGTCAGATTGTCGGACTCGCTACAATGCCTGTAATCGTTCGCGACCTTGGCGACCCGCCCGCCTTGCTCTTTGGACTTCACGACGGCTTTCATTGGGAGTGCGTGAACCCGAATATCTTCGCGGAATATTTATTCAGCAAGAAAAACAACAAAGGCAGACCGGCGGAGAAAAGGGATTCCGTCAAGGCCGAAATTCAGCGGTTGCTGGAGAACGGCGAGCCCATACCCTCTGCGGAGTTGGAACAGAAAGTCATTGACGCGACTGGCTGCTCCGTGCGGACGCTCAAATCGGCGAAAGAGGATTTAGGCGTAAAAAAGTTACCAATTAGGGCGGCAGTGGTTCTCTGTCCCGCGAGTTCAGAGTGTAGAAAACATTCAGGGTGCAATAAACAGCGAGAGTGGGCGAACAGCGTAGAATCAATGGTTTGGCCGCTTCAAAAAGTCAGTGCGCAATAAACCCAGTCTATGAATTTATTGCGCCCTGACGCGAAACCGCTACTGCCTCACATCAGAATACGATAAATCCCATCTCACAGGATTTATTGCGCTCTGACGCAAGGAATCGCTATTTCTTTTCTCCGCTGATAAAAACGACGTTACCACCCTCGCCCTCTATACGATCTCACCGCCAACGCCCAGAACGCCGCGCCTATCCCAACGCACCACGCCAACGCTACCCATATTTCGCTCCCGACGGTTTGACCGTTCAGCAAAGCGCGTACCGTGTTCACAATCGAGGTCACGGGCTGGTTTTCCGCGAACCAACGTACGGCGGCAGGCATTGTTTCAGTCGGCACGAACGCCGAGCTGATAAACGGCAGAAATATTATCGGGTAGGAAAACGCGCTTGCGCCATCAATTGTTTTGGCCGTTATGCCGGGAACGACCGCGACCCACGTCAGCGTGAGCGTGAACAGCGCGAGTATCCCAATAGCCGCGAGCCATTCCAAGATTCCCGCGCTCGACCGAAAGCCCATAAGCAAAGCAACGGCGAATATAATCGCGACCGTAATCATATTCGACACGAGAGAGGTCAGTACGTGCGCCCACAGCGCCGCCGAACGCGGTATCGGCATAGACGCGAACCGCTGGAATATCCCCTTTTCCCTGTCCTCATACATTCGGAACGCCGTGTAGGATGTACCGCTGGCAATCGCAATAAGCAATATGCCGGGCAGCATATAACTTACATAATTCACGTTTTCGCCGAGGCTTGGTTTCATCGCGCCGCCGAACACATAAACGAACAGCAGCATCATCGCAATCGGTAACATCGCGACTGTGATAATCGTGTCCGGGCTGCGCAGAATATGGCGCATTAAGCGCCCGAAAAGCACACCTGTTTTGCTCATCTCATTTTCCCTCCCTGCCCGTAACCGCGAGGAATATTTCCTCCAGCGTCGGCTGCTTTTCAACATATTCTTTCTTTGCGGGCGGGAACAGCTTTTTCAGCTCGTCAAGCGTTCCGCTAACTATAATTTTCCCGCCGCGCAGGATTGCGATTACGTCCGCGAGTTGTTCAGCTTCCTCCAGATACTGAGTTGTGAGCAGAACCGTCACGCCCGATCCGACAAGCTCCTTGACGGTTTTCCAGACCTCAAGCCGCCCATCCGGGTCAAGCCCCGTTGTCGGTTCGTCAAGGAACACGACTTTCGGACTGCCGAGCATACTCATCGCAATATCAAGCCGACGCGTCATACCGCCGGAGTACGTTCCCGCCCGCTTGTTTGCCGCGTCCGTAAGCCCGAAGCGGTCAAGCAGACTGTCGGCAGCTTGTGCTGGGTTTTTTACACCACGCAGTTTTGCGACGAGGATAAGATTCTCTCGCCCGGTCAGAATGTCGTCCACCGCCGCGAATTGCCCCGTGAGGCTGATAGCCTCGCGCGCCTTGCGCGCTTGTTTTGCAACGTCAAAACCGCAGACCTCCGCCGTGCCGCCGCCGGCGGGCAGCAGCGTGGAGAGGATCTTAATTGCCGTTGTCTTGCCCGCGCCGTTCGAGCCGAGCAAGGCGAAGACTTCGCCATGCTCCACGGCGAAACTCACGCCGTCAAGCACGGTTTGTGAGCCAAAGGACTTACGCAGTCCCGATACGTTAATTGCGCTCATCTTAATTCCCCCTTTCCGAGCTTCTCCGCAACCTCGCGGTTCAGCTTGACGCGCCAATCCTCGGTGTACGTCTTGACGTTTCGCAGAAGCTCCTCGCAGAACCCGGCGATATCGTTCCCGGTGATTTCAAGAACGCGCTTGCCCTCGGCAGCGCCGGACTCGAACAGCTCTATCAGGTCGTAATGGATTTTGAGCATATCATAGCCGCTGCCCGCCGCGAACATCCACATATGCGACTGGATCTTCTTGAACACAAAGCGGTAGTCCTCGGGCATTGCCTCAACCCGCGCCATTCGCTCTTTGTACTCCCGTTTGCTTTTCAGCATTTTGGGAATATTCAGATAGTTGTCAAAAAATTCAGACATTAGGCCTTCCCTCCTTTAATTCATTAATTTTTGACACGACAAACTCCCATTTTCCCCAGAACTTCCGCAGTTCCTCACGTCCCGCGCCGCCCAGCGTGAAGTATTTGCGCGGCGGTCCTTTATCCGATGGTCGCTGCGCGACCTCGACAAGCTTGTTCTTTTCGAGCCGCACGAGAATGGTGTACACCGTGCCCTCAACCACATCCGTAAAGCCGAGCGCGTTTAGACGGCGCGTGATTTCATAGCCGTAGGTTTCGCCCCGGCTGATGATTTCGAGTACGCTCCCCTCCAACACGCCTTTTAGCATTTCCGTTAAATTATCCACACGGCGTCCTCCTTTCGGTAGTCATCGATGCAGATATGCAGTAATACTTACTACATCTATATAGTACTGCGCAGTAGTGATTTTGTCAATAGAATAATTGTAAACTTTTTATGAATTTCCAAACTATGTCCTTAACAAATGCTCCCGAACGCTTCGCTTCTATCTAGTTAGGGAGAGAGCACTATTCCCTGAATGGACCGGGGCGATCGTACCACAACGCCGAGTTCAAAGGGCAAATGGGAATATTCTATTCCTGACGTAAATCAGCACATGTCAGATGCGCTCGATGCTCTTGGCACTAGCCCACAAACAACCCGGTACTGCCTGCGGACTCAAGATGAGCTTGGCCATATGGACGATTTTTGCTTCTGCGTCTCAAAATAATAGAATACCTTCAACAAATGGAGATATGTTCGTATATCTCATGAGCAGAGGATCACCGCAAAAGCGGTGGTCCTCTTTTTGTTATGTTTAAAAGCAATAATGTACTCGAAAGGGTTTACAATACCTATCTCCCGCGCCTTGTTATATAGAAGGCTTCACGTGAAGTATTTTGCCGTCATGCGGCAGTATACCTCAAAGGTGACAAACCAACCCTCTGTCACCGCCGCGCATTACCACCGCCCTCCTCAGCGAACGAATCCCAGTTGACGCTGTCAATAACGCGGTGGGTAACGTTATCATACACAACGACGTTGAAACCGCGCAGGTTCTTACTCATATTACTGCCTGAGTTTAGTATAACAGAGGAAATGTCCCCTGCTTCCATACCGGCGGACTCGATTGCGTATGCTGTACCGTCGCGCGTCGTACCCTCGTACGCGAGTTTTTCTTGCCGATCATCGGCTAAACGCTCGTATATGACCTTTCCACCTTCCATCACCCCGATAAAGCTATGACGATACTTGTCCGCGAAGTCAGTCATAAAGCCGCAGTCCACAAGCGTGGCTTTCAGCGCGTCGCCTATCTTGGATGACGCTTCATCCCGGACCGTGAAGAACACGGTATAGTTGTCGCGGTTGTCTCCATAGGAAAGCGCCACCAAGTATTCCGACATATCTTTCTCGACCTGCAGTTTGGCGTTGCGCACTTCCCTGGCATATGGCGCGGCCATCGCGCGTAAGTAGAAGCAAGTGGGATCCTTCCGCCGATCCTCGAACGCTTGGGTATCAGTAATCAACTTACCCAAGTATCGTGTCGTCTTGATCGCGCCGAAGACATTGTTGTGCGAGCCGCCAGCGTTATCCAGTTCATTTTTCAGCCCAGCGGCTTCCATAACGGACTGCGTGTTGAAATCATAGAGTTCCCTCTTATGTTGGCTTGCCCAGTCTTGCGTCGCGTTATGCATCCCTGCCGACCACTGGTCGGTCGATACGCACCTATACAAGACCAGGCGTATATTATTCGCGCGACAAAGCTCGTCAATCTGTTCTAAATAGTATAAACGTTCGCCTATGAAAGTAGCGCGATCCTGTTCCTCGCCCGTATAACCGGTCTTCTCCTTCCCGCTCTGACCTTTGTCGATCACAAAACCATGGTGCCACAATGGATAATCATCCGCGTCAAAAGGCGCGAACTGAGGTTCTGTAAGGTTCTTCCAATTGGCGTGATACTTGATGTATGGCGTTATGAAGCTGAATACCGAATCCGCGCCGCTGTACTGGCTGTATGACAGCACAGCCTCGATCTTGTCTTTCGACAACTTAAGGTTATCATATACTTTCCGATAGAACGCGGGGTCATTCGACCTAAACAGGCCGACTGTTTCAAGGAATACAACCTTGATCGATTGGTTTTTTATTATCTCCTTTAATAAATAATACGATGTCATTATCGGCTGCTGTTCGGTACCAGCGTTATAGGCCGATATACCATACTCCAGGAATAGTTCCAGTGGAGAAAAACTGCGCACACACGAGGAAGGGCCAAGAGCCACAGCGTCAACGGTATTTGGGGGCAGGTCATAGATACCGCGTACATTTGCGGTGGACATCCACGCGCCAAACCAGCGCGGTTGCAGTATATCGCCTGTCACGGCAAACAGGAGGACGAACAGCGCGATGAACACGGCAGACGCAGTTATACGCTTAACCGCCAGCGGAACCGTTCGCGGCGATTGAATCACTCGGAGTGTCACATGGATGACTGGGTGCTGTTCGTCAAAAATGGGAGCTTGCATTTACTATACTCCTTAATAGCGTTATGGCGTCATAGCTTTGTGCTGCGCTTGCTCAGTCGCATCGGGCAGATAAGTGTCCCACGTCACACTGTCCACAACGCGACGCGCACGGTTGTCATAGACGACTATATTGAAGCCCCGCGCGTTGCGGCTGGCGTCAACGTTGCCAACCTTTATAATGGAACGGTTGCCGCACTCATACCCGGCGGACTCGATAGCGTAGGCGCTGCCGTCGGGGTTAACGCCTGTGTGTGAAAGCGCTTCACTTGCATCCGAAGCCAGTTTTTCATAAATAACTTTACCGCCTCCAATAACGCAAAGGTAACTGTAGTGATATTTATCTGCAAAATCAGTAGTTACCCCTATTTTGTTAAACGCTTCTCCTACTTCTTGTGATATATTGCGGCTTGCCTCATCTTTTACCGAAATATACACGCTATAATCCAGCGCATCCGCTCCTTCTGTCACAGCCAGAAGATACGAAGCCAGGTTCTTTTCCGATTGGATCCGCTCAACATGCACCCAGTGTTCATAATCAGGCAGTTCCGCAGCAAAATAAGCGTAATCCGGATCATTGCGGCGATCCAGGAATGAGCACGCGGAAGTAATAACCTCACCAAGAAAACGGGTTGTTTTGATTGCGCCGAACGTGTTTGTATGTGCCGTATCCCATAAATCTATAGGGTAAGAAAGATCCGCAGCCATAAAAGCTTCCTTTACATTGAAATCGATATACCTAATGTTATTCTCATCGGCAAAAGCCTGTGTAGCATTGTGCCGCTGCTCAGTCCAGGTTGCGCGGAGGCTTGAATATAAAAGAAACTGAATACCTCTTTCTCTACAAAGCTCAACAATTTGTTTTAAATAGTCAAGCGATTCCTCGTTGTAATCAGCCGATTCATCGCCCAATTTAGCAATAGGAGAGTAATCTTTTCCATGCTGTCCTGAAACCATAACAAAACCAGCATACATTGTCTCGTTAGATGCTGGATTAACTCTAAATGGGACGTTTATAAATGATTTATATGTTAATTCTTTCCAAGTAGAATTGAATTTTGTTAACGGAAAGATATAGCTAAGCAGTGAATCAGAGCCTTCCATCTGGGTATGCGCAAGAATAACATGTAGTTTGTTGCAACTAATTGGCATGAGATCAACTACTCGGCGAAAATCCGCCTCGCTGGAGCTTCCCGTAAGCTTTTCCGCCTCTAAAATGACCATACGGGGGGATTGGGTTTTCAGTAGTTCCAGTAAAGTATAGTATGACGCGGACATAGGTTGATTAGAGGTTCCTAAGCAACGAGAGGATATTCCGTACTTTACATACAATTCGTATGGGGAAAAACTGTGGTACGATGTTGATCCACCGAGAACCGCAATATCAATTGTGTTTTTGGGTAGGCGATTCATACGCTGGATATTTTCTCTGGCAATGAACCAATGTGTATCGACAGGTATTAATTTATCAGTAATATAAGATAAAGCTAAGAAAAACAACACAACAAATAAAAGTGGAGAAACTATCCGCACAGTAAGGGATGGGCGGATTCCCGTTTTAGTAGTCGCGCACACAGATTGAGCAATCGTCATGTTAAAAACCTCCGTAAATGAAATCCGCAGGATTGTAGCCCTCTCCATAAAAGCCAAGTATAAGCACTGCAAAGCATAGTCCAAAGAGTATAGCCCAGCGGAATACAATATTCTGCTTTCCCAGCCAAACACGCGTGGAACCTTGTCGTATCTGCGCGCCTGATACTAATAGAACAACACATAGTCCAAGAACCAACGCCCAGAAGTCTTTGCCATCCAACCCCAGTTTAAACAGCGTGCCATCAAATAAGATCCATGGGTTCCATACTAAAGCGCGTCTCCAGAAAATAAAACCGGTTGCAAGGTCATATGCCCGCCCGAATGACACGCTCAGTGTAAACAGAAGGAAGGAGCGGACACGCGTCCAAATGCACCAACTCCATGACTCAGTATTTACATGAAGTAAGTTTTTCAAAGAATCAAAGAAAGGCTGCAATACTAAGCCTCCGACTATCATCACAAAGAAAAATAAACCAGATCCACAGATGTATTTCCAATCTCCATTATGCCACAATCCGACTATGAACCATGTAGCTAACATGGATAAATATAGCAGGATGTTCCTGCTGTTTTTCTTACCCATATGCCTTTGCATGGTTTTTCCATAGCGTATGGTTAACATACGTTGAACTGGATACATAATATAGTCACGCGCCCAAAAACTAAGTGTCATATGCCAGCGCCGCCATATTTCGGAAAGCGACTGCGCATAAAACGGTTGTTGGAAGTTCTCTGGCATGACAATGCCAAACGTCTGGGATATGCCATTAACGATGTCGATGGCTCCAGAGAAATCCATCAGCACCTGCAAGATATAGCACATAGCGCCAAACACGATTATTAATCCCTGATAACCGTATCCATCCGCCTTTGGTCCATAGATCGTAGAAACAAGAATCGCCAATCGTTCCGCGATCACCAGTTTCTTGAACAGTCCCCATCCAACACGTTGAATGCCGTGACAAAACCCTTCATATTCAAAAGGATGTCCGACAAATAGCTTACCGCGCATATCGTCGAAACGTGTGAGCGGCCCGAGTGTCATCTGTGGGAAATAGCATGTGAACAGCAATACCTTTACAGGGTTTTTCTCAGCCGGGTACTTCCCCCACTTGACATCTAGAATGTAGCCAATAAGCATCAAAGCCCAGTACGATATACCAATCGGCGCAATCCAGTTTGGCATATGGAACCGAAAGCTCCTATTCGTAAAACCAAGTAGCCAGTTGGCATTATTAACAAAGAATGTGCTCTCCTTGAATGCGATCAGAACGACTGTCACAAGTAGGATTGATACCACAGGTATCCATTGCAGCCTACGACCATCGTCCCATTCGACAAACCGCGCACCGATATACGCCACTGCTGCCATAACGCACATACACAGGAACAGCGCCCAACCACATCCAATGATATAGAAAGCTACACTGGCTGCCAGCAGTACATACCAGCGCAGCCGCAGAGGGAAGCAGTAATACAGCAGCAGCGACAGCGCTGTAAAGCAGAAGAAGCCGAACGCGACAATAGACATGTACACTCTCCCTAACTGTCTGCTGAATCACGCCGCAGACTACGGTTTGGGTAGTGGATTTCACCAATCAAACAGCTACACCGATTTTCATAACGCCGCGCAAAACCGGTTCCCCGCCTTCACTATCATTAGTTATTGTAACCTTGACAATTATCCTGCGGAATATATCCTGCTTATCGACAACCTTGCCCGTTACCGTTAGGGCTACTCGATCTTGTATAGATGGATCCAGGCCATTCCCTATCAGAACAGGCTTAACCAGCCGTATGCTGACCTCGTGTACAAGGTCGTTTTGCCCGGGCAGATAAACGCCTGCAAGCGTTGATAAGAACGACGCGGTTAACATACCATGGGAAATTACGCATGGATATCCGCGTTTGCGCGAAAAAGCTTCGTCGTTGTGTAGCGGATTGCAATCACCAGTAATCTCGCTGAACAAACGCAGCTTCTCTGTGGTAAGCTCAACCTTAAAGCTTTCCACATGACCAATGTCTATTTTGTCATAAGTGTAAGAGTTCATCTCTTTGCACGCTCCTGTATAATCACCAGCATCTCGCCGACGTTCTTCATGCCCGTGACCTCGCCCATCGTGAAGCGCATGCCGAACTCCTCCTCGATCGCGACAATCAGGTTCATGTGCGCCAAGCTGTCCCAGTCCGCGACGTCCTTAGCGGTCGTCGCGTC
>JAISWI010000100.1 GCA_031270865.1 Oscillospiraceae bacterium | reverse complement strand
CCCTGACCAGCGTGACGCTGGACCCTCGTGGCCAGGGTGGGTTGTTCCTCCATGGTTTGCGTTTATGATGTATCTGCTGTTCACCCGCCGACCGTTCCAACCCCGCCTTCAATTCCCATATTGCCCGTCTACATAGGGCAGAATCGCCCAAGTCACATCGTCGGCTGTAATGCTTCGCCATTCGATAGCAGGTTTCAATCCTGCCAACGCTTTGCCGCAATCGTACTCGGCTCAATCCATATACGCGCCTTACCCGTTCCCGCAGTTCTTTACGGAACTCATCGCTTATCGTTCCTCCGATACAATGAGCGCATAGGCCGCGGCGATGTCCGCAGTCGCCATAGACGGCCTGTTCTTTCGGGAACGGCTTGCGGTTAGGCTTTTTCTTAATCATAATCATTTGCTTTACCGCTTCCAGCGTTTCTAGATTGTCTACCCGGATTAACATCCACAACCCGTCGGCAAGCGCGCGGGATCCATTATAAATGTCTTGTATCGCTTCCGGAAACTCTCCTAGCCGCGCCTCAAACCTCTCGCGTTCGGCTTTACCGAAAATTATTTGAAAATCATAGTGATCCTTATGTATGTTGATTGACAGGATGGTCCTTTTCCCCTGCCTGAATTTCAGGCAATCTATATCGTAGTATTTGCCGGGAACTTCGTCCAACATATACTTCCCGCGCATAAAGCGCATAGTTTCCGCGCTAACCCTTTGCGTCTCAGTCATTATCAACCTCCGCCCACGCCGCCGCAGTCGACGCCACGAATACCAACGCCGCGCCCGCCATCTGCCGCCCGTCCATCACCTCGTTAAGGATAATCCTGCCAAATACCGCCGCGAACACCGCCTCCAGGCTCATAACCAATGACGCTACAGCCGGATGCGCCCCGCGCTGCCCGAATACCTGCAGCGTGTACGCTATCCCTATGGGAAATACCCCTCCATATACGATGGGCCGCCAGCTGGCCGCGATATCCGACCAGACCGGGCTTTCCACTATAAACATACCGACTATCGCGCATAACGCGCATACGGCGGTCTGAATCCATGATAACAATAGGTTGTCGACGCTCCCAGCGAACCTCGACACCGCTTGGATGTGCGCCGCGAAGATTACCGCGCATAGGATCAACCACGCGTCGCCAGACTCCAGCCCGCCGCCGCCTCGCCAGCATAACAGCGCCATGCCCACCAGCGCCAACGCGACCGCGCCCCAAATCGTTTTGGAGGACGGCTTGCCCAGCATCGTCCCCAGCAGCGGCGTCGCCACAATGTATAGCGCGGTCAGGAAGCCCGCCTTGCCCGCCGACGCCGTCACCAAGCCCACCTGCTGCGCCGTGCTCGCCGCGAACAGTATCAGCCCGCACGCCACGCCCCCGCGCAGCGACTGCCTAAGCGTCAACGCGCCGGAATCGCGCCTCGACCCGCGCAGCAACAGCGCGGGTATCCCCAGCGCGACCGACGCGACAACGAACCGCGCCGCGCCGAACGTAAGCGGACCCAGCTGGCGAATGCCCATGCGCTGCGCCACAAACCCCGTTCCCCATATGGCCGCTGTCGCCAACAGCAGCGCCGGGCCGCGCAGCCTTCCCATTACGCCGGGCGGCCTGGCAGGGCCGCCCAACGCCTGTCTTTGGGTATCTATCATCGGCTACACGCCGTACTTCTTGGGGTCGAACGTCCCCGCGTGGTATTCGCTAAGCGCGTCGGGAATCATCCGCACGCGGCTCTTGAGTATGTAGAACAGCGTCTCGCCGTTGCGCCGCACCGCGTAGTAGTCCGCGTCGTATGGCAGATACTCGATGGTCTGCGTCCCGTAATCCCCGCTTAGCTGGTAGCGCACAGTCAGCAGCGCGGCGGTCCGCGGATCGGGGGCCTTGCCCTCCGGTATCACGCCGTCCACGCGCGTGCCTATGATTATCTGGTAGAGCTTGCGGAACTGCGTGTCGTCAACCGGCTCGCCGTTCAGGGTAAACGTGTCGTCGTTCATCTGGTTGCCGTTGCCGTCAAGACGCGGCGTACCGTCGTCCTTGAACGAGGGCGAGCGGCTGATCGCCGCTTGCTCATCCAAACCCATGCCGTTGATATCGATCGCGTCCACCTTGGCGATATTGATTATGTTGGCGAAACGGTCGACCAGCATCGGCGCGGTGACGTTTGGCAGGAACGCCAGCAGTGAGCTGTCCATCAGGTAGACGGCCTCGTCGTCCGCTACGCGCACGTATGTCTGGGCGTCGTTCTTGGGATTGCCTACCTCCAAATGGATCAGCGGCGTGTTGTCCGCGTTCGCGGCGTCCAGCGTGTAGCGCGGTTCATCCAGCCCGTACAGGCTTAACGTCTCGGGCAATGGATCAGCCTCGAACCCGGCCAGCGTCAGCGCGGCTGTGTTCGTGAACAGCTCTGTCATGCGCTCACTGTCAGCCTCGTACCGGAACGGCTGGACCAATTCAAGCAGCGATATGCCTATCGTGTCCTCCGGCGCGGGCCTTATCTCCACGGTATAGTCGCCGCGCCGCTCCAGCTTGACGTACTGGATATCCTGATAGGCGATGGTCCACGTGGGCAGCGTGTGCATGCTGGCCAGCGTCGCGGTGTAACGCTCACCCGTCGAGGAGTACACCGTGTACACCTTCGGGCTGGATTCTTCCTTAAAGTAATAGCGGTAGCCGCTGGGAGCCTCCTCGCCCAGCAGAAACACGCGCGACGAGCCGTCGTTGTAACGCGCGGTGACCTTCGCTTTGGGCTGATCAAGCCCGTATATCGATAGGTCTTCGGGGTTATCCTCGATGTCGCTGACGTAGAGGTATGTGCAGCTTGTGCTCAGGCTGTTCGCCTTCGTCTGGTCAAGACTGAACCGCGGCATGCCCTCTATCGCGTACGCCTCGCCGTCGTAAGCCATCGTGTAGGTTTGCTGGCCGGGGACCTCGACTGTAGCCGACACAAAGTCCGCCTTCGTCTTGTCGACCAGCAGGTATGAGGGCGCGGTGGTAACGGTCGGGGTCTGGTCGGTCTCGACCGGAGCGGGCTTCAGGAATATCGACGCGGCATACACGCCGCCCGCCAGCGCGAGCGCCGCCACAGCCCATATAAGCCCGCGCAGACGGCCGCCCTTGCCCCCGGCGGCGCGGGTATCCTTCAGGTTTTTGACGTCGGAGGAGAAGAGGGGCTTATCCTCCTCAATTGGAACATCCTTCCTCTCGTTCTCATCCATTACAGATGCCTCCTGCGCAGCGTCACGACCAGCGCGGCGATCAGCGTCATAAGCGGCAGCAGGATTATCGACAATCCAGCCAGCAGGTACACCTCCGACTGGGACGTCAGCTGGAGCGAGCCGCGCTGCGCCGTCTTGGAATAAACCGACAGGTTGATAGCGTCGTCCTTGGCCGCCCACTTCAGCGCGGACATGAGGAACTCGCCGTTGCTGAAGTAGTTCAGCGGCGTGGACGAGGATATCGTGCCCGCGCCGCCAATCACGACCACGCGGCTGTCCTTGGCGTCGTCGGCGAAGTTGTGGCGCAGTATGGCCGCCGCCATCGTGAACGGACCCAGACTCTCCGTGTCGCGGCGCCGCCAGTCCTCGACCGTGTTGCCGCGCTGGATATCCATGTCGGCCAGGAACGAGCCTGTTCCGGAGGACAGCAGCGGGGTTATGGTCACCTCGTTCTTGATCATCTCCGGCGGCTTGATAGCGCGGCTCTGCATGGAGAGGATGTGTACATTCCCGTTCTCAGTCAGCGGGGTTGTGATATCATGCTCGCCTATAGCGGAGAGTATCAGCGCGGGCGTGCCGTAGTACTGGCTGGAATCGTCCACGTTGGCCGCGACGTACCCGCGCTCGAAGCCCGTGTTGTAGAAATCCAGCACGGCCTGGAAGTTGGGCAGGTCGTCGGGCGTTGTGACCGCCCACGCGAAGACGAACCCGCCGCCGTTCTGCGCGTAGTCCATCAGCGACTGGCGCGTCTGATCGTCGATGTCGCGCTGGGGATCCATTATGAATATCACGCTGGAGGCCGGGTCGGGCATATCCGCGCCCAGCGGCAGGGCTTCGGAGCTGTAATTGTTGCTGGATAGGATGGTCGTCAGCGCGGTGAGGTTGGATACCGCCGTCTCGCCGTGTCCCTCCATGAAGTACGCGGTGTATGTCTTGGGGCTTGTGACATACAGCAATCCTTGAGCCAGCACCTGCTCAAACTTATAGCTTGATACATAATACTGCCCGCTGCTCTGGTCCTGCCCTATGTTTACCATGTCATAGTAGCTATATACCTTGAAACGGGTCTCGTCGGCGTTGGCCACCACGACGGCGTTGCTGCCCAGCGACGCCGCGCTGCCCCGGAACTTGTTGACCAGCCCGGGATTCTTATCCGGGTCGACTGTTGTGACCGTGACGTTCCCGCTAAGCGCGCGGAAGCGGTCCAGTATCTCCATGAGCTGCGCGTTCTCGGAGCCTGGCGAGGCCATCACGTAGTATGTGACCGGCTGATCCAGCTCGGCCAGCGCGTTCTTGGTGGAATCGGAGAAGCGGGTGAGGCTGTTGTAGCTAAGGTCCAGCCGCAGCGCCCAGTTGTCCTCTATGGCCTTTACCGCGATGTTCAGCCCGACCAGCGCGGCCACGACCAGCGCGGTCGCGACGACAGCGTAACCGCCGTAGCGCAGTCGGCGGTCCTTCAGGAATTTCATCTTGCCGGTCCCCCTTAACCTTCGCCCCAGCGGCGTTTATCGATGACGCGTATGGTCAGGAACAGGAATACCACTATAAACGACAGGAAGTACAGTATCCCGCTGAAACCCAGCTGAGCGCGGGCGAACGGGTCATACCGCTCGTACAGCGAGAACCACTGGAGCGCCGTTGATATAAACTGGGCCGGGACCACGTATATCACCGAATCCACAACCCAGATGAAGAAGTTGACGCCAATGGAGATGACGGCGGCCGAGACCTGGTTCTCAGTCGAGGCGGACACCAGCGTCCCGATAGCGATGAAGCAGCCGCCCATCAGGAAAAACCCTACGTAAGCGGAGATGATCTCGCCCCAGTACAGGTTGCCGTAGCTGCCGATGATAAGGACATACAGCATCGTTCCGGCCAGCGTCGCCAGCCAGACCGTAAGGGCGCTGAAGAACTTCCCGGCGACGATAGCGGTCAGCGACAGGGGCGAGGTCATCAGCATCTGCTCGCTCTTGTTCTTGCGCTCCTCGGAGAACAGCCGCATCGTAAGGATGGGCACAAGGAACAGCGGGACCATCGAGAACGAGCTAAGCATCGCGGCCACGTCGCCGCTGCCGCTCATCAAATTGTTGAATGTGAACAATATCCCGCTCACCAGCAGGAAAAACCCCACGAACACATATCCGATAGGGGTCAGGAAATAGCTGGCCAGCTCACGTTTCCATACCGCAACCATCGCTTACGCCCCCTCGTTATCGCCGGTTAGTTTGAGGAATATATCTTCCAGCGTGATGTCGGCGGTACGCAGCGCCATGATGGGCAATCCCGCCTTGGCCAGCGCGTAGAACAGCTGCTTCCTTATATCGCAGGAGCGGTCGGTCTCGACGACGAAGTCGTACGAGCCTTCCTCCTTAACTGCCAGGCTGTCCACGAACTTCACGCCTTCCAGCGAGCGCAGCGCGCGCTTTATCTCGCCTTCATGCCCCGCCACGCGCAGCGTTATCCTGAACGCGTCGCCCACGCCGGAGGTCAGGCGGCTTAAAGTATCCTGCGCGACAATCACGCCGTTATTGATGATGACCACGCGTTCGCACACGTCGGCGACCTCGGTCAGGATATGGCTGGACAGCACGACAGTATGGTCCTGTCCCAGCCGCTTTATCAATGAGCGGATCTCCAGAATCTGGCGCGGGTCGAGACCTACGGTCGGCTCGTCCAGTATGATCATCTCGGGGTTGCCCACCAGCGCCTGCGCCAGCCCGACGCGCTGTTTGTATCCTTTGGACAGGTTCTTAATCAAGCGTTTGCGCACATCGTTGATCTTCACCAATTCGCGCACGTCGTCCAGGTGCGCCTTGACCGCGCTGGGCTTGACCTCCTTGATCGCGCACGCGAAGCGCAGGTACTCGTCCACCGTCATGTCCATGTACAGCGGCGGCTGTTCGGGCAGGTAGCCTATGCGCCGCTTGACCAGGCGCGGCTCCTCCAGCACGTCGTGCCCATCCAGCAGGGCGCGTCCCCCGCTGGCCGATATGTAGCCCGTCACGATGTTCATCGTGGTGGTCTTGCCCGCGCCGTTGCGCCCAAGGAAGCCCAGTATCTCGCCCTTGCGGATAGAGAACGTCACGTCCTTTATCGCGTACTTGCTCCCGTACCGTTTCGTCAGGCCCTGGATCTCAATCATCCCGCCATGTCGCCATCCTTTCGACATCAAATTCAGCTATACGCATTATATCATGTTCTGTTGTATGATCTGTAAACAAACTATTAATTTTGAAAGGCAAATCCTGTTATAATATCCGGCGCGGTCAGTTTATTTTAACCCCGCTGTTCCCTCTCCTCGTACCACCTTCGCATCAGCGCGAACGCCGCCCGCGCCGATTCCTCCTCCAGCTCAAGAAGCTGGGTTGGCGCGATCAGCGCGTCCAGCCGGTGCGCGTCGGAGGAACACAGCTCGTGATAACCGTCCAGACTGGCGGCGACGGGCAGACCGCGCGACACCTCGACCGCCGCGAAGCGCGTCCTGGGCAGGAAGCCCAACACGTTGAGCAATCCGTTGTTTCCGCGGTTGATATGCGCCGGCACGGGCAATCCGCCGCGGTCAAGACACAGCGATGCCATGCCGTCCACCGACAGCGACGTCGCCTGTATGAGCAGCCGCTCCTCTATCCCGACGACATTATCTTCTTCATCCATAATTAACTGGTTGCCGAACAGCCCCGGCGCGTTCCTGGCGGGACCCAGCCTGCCCCGAAGCTCCGCGCCGAACTCAAGCGCGGCGTCCACAGCCGGAAAGTAGCACAGCATGTGGACCTCCTCGCGGGTGGTGGCCTCGATGCCCGGCAGCAGCGCGACGCCTGCGGCGCGGGCTGCCGCGTCGCACGCGGGCAGGTTCATCGCGCAGTTGTGGTCGGTCACGGCGATGAGCTTTATCCCCGCCAGCGCCGCCATACGCGCCAAATTGTTCGGCGTCATGTCGTCGTCCGCGCAGGGCGAGAGGCATGAGTGGATGTGCAGGTCGACGGGCACGAGCATGTCAGGCCTTGGCCGCCGCCGGGACGCCCATCGCCCGCATCTTGCCGCACAGCGCGTACGCGTTGTCCCGCGACACGAACACTGCCACGCCCTCCTCGGCGGCTCTGGCCAGCGTGTCAGGCTCGGGCTGGATGTCCTCGGGCAGTATCAGGCACGACATGTCCAGCAGCGTGGCGACGGCCACGGCGTTCATGTGCGTCTGCACGGTTATCCACGCCATGCCGGACACGCCCCGCGCCAACACCCAGCTTAGCAGGTCGCAGCAGTACCCGGCCTCCACCGCCCGGGACATGTCGGCGGACTCGGTAAGCAGCGTCAGCCCCAATGATTCCTTCAATTCCCGCAATGTTACGGTCATATAAGCAGCCCCTTACTGGATTTTGAATCCCATGCGCATCGTGGTCCCCACCCCGGATTGGGATACTATGTCGAAATAGTCCGTATTGCGCTTGACGTTGGGCAGGCCCATGCCCGCGCCGAAGCCCTTCTCGCGCACCTCCTCGGTCGCGGTCGACCATCCCTCGGTCATGGCCAGGCTTACGTCCTCGATGCCCGGCCCCGTGTCGCGCGATATTATGGTCAGCCAGTCGCCGTCGAGCGCCATCTCCATCGTGCCGCCGAAGGAGTGGATGACCAGGTTGATCTCCACCTCGTATGAGGCGATGGAGACGCGGCGTATCACGTCTGGGTTGATTCCCATCCGGCGCAGCGCGCGCCTGATGGACGCGGAGGCCTCGCCAGCCGTCGAGAAGTCGCCGGCGTCCACGCGGTGGGTCTCGCGCAGCGCGTTATCCGACGGTTCGGGCGGGCGCGCGCCATGCGGCGGGCACTGGCCGGGCATGTCCCTATTCATTGCTCGCCCCGCTTGGGCGAGCCGGGCAGCCCGCCCTTGTAGAGCAGCCCGCACGCCACATAGAGCGTCTCGTCCGTGGCCAGCAGCGCGATACCGCGCTCGACCGCCATCGCGATGATGTCGCCCGGAGGACGCTTGCCCCGGGCGAAGACAATACAGCTTACATCCAGCATCTCAGCCGTGCGCACCACCTGCGGGTTCACCAGCCCGGTGAGCAGCACGGTTTGATCCTTTACGAACATGAGCACGTCGCTCATCAGGTCCGATCCGCACGCCGAGCGGATCTCAAGCCCCATCAGGTCCTCGCCAGCCAGCACCCGCGCCGACAGCAGGTCCCTTATATCGCCGATGGTCATAACGACACCCCGCCTAAATCAAATAGTCCGCGCCTCACGCGCCCAGCGCGGCCATACGCTTCACGTACTGGACGTACCGCCACAGCAGGTCGACATGATTATACTTGATTTGGGATGAAAGAGGAAGGGCGCCGGCGTCCGAATGGACAATTTGTTCCATCGTGGCCGCGCCGGTCTCCAGCAGGGCGCGCAGCTCCCGCACGATATCCGGCCTGGGGTCGGTGATCGCCAAATCCATGGTCGCCAGCAGCTGTTTGGCGCGGTTCACGCTGGTGCCCGCGCTGGCGCGGACCGCCGCCGTATCCATGGTTCCGCGGTCCAGCGCGAGAGACAGGCGCGATAGCTCCTGTATCATCTCGGGCAGCAGCGCGTAGGCCTGGCTCAGCGCGGAGGCCTGGAGGGGCGTCGCTATCAGGGATATAACCATCTCGTCGGCGTTCAGGCGGTATATAGCGGACGACGCGTACTCGCCCGAAGCGACCAGGCGGCCCATCACCTCCTCGGCCTCCGTCCGCGCCGGATAGCACGAGACCAGCAGCCGGTAAGCGCCGTCCTGTATGACGTAGCCCGCGCCGCCCCTTGCCCGCAGCGCGGAGGCCGCCTCCGCCGCCGCGTCCTGGGTTTCGTAGGAACCCACCTGGATGGCGTACCACGACTGGCGCTCCAGCGTGAGGGTGTTCTCGAAGGAGGACGCCGCGCCGGGCGGCGAATCCAATGGAACCGCCGTGGGCCGCGGCCCGCCGAACGGCGGGAACGGAATCGCGCCGGCAAGCGGCTCCAGCGTCAAAAGCGGGAATCCCGCGCTGGCGCTCAGCACCGCCACGCACGCGAACACCAACAGCAGCAGCAACAGCGTCGAGCCGGCCCTGGACCCGGAGGGCCTGGCAGGGAATTGTTTGGTACGGATCATGTATGATACCTCCCCCGCGTCTGATATCCCCGCATGTATATTTTATGGCGCGTCCCACGCAAAAAGAACGCGCGAAATGTTTTCGTATTATGAATAATCCACGCGGCGCGGCATACCTTCCAAACAGAACCGATCGATAACGTTTCTTATCAATTAAGGAGGACGCCGGATGAAGCTGACCATAACCGACTTCAAGAAGAATATCAAGCAATACCTCGCCTCAGTCGCCAAAGAGGATATCTACCTGCTCAAATACGGCAAGGTCGTGGTGAGGATGTCGGCGGCGCGGGACGACGAGGACGGAGCCGCGGACACCGCCGCCGATACCGCCGAACCCGCCGTCGATACCGCGCCATCGACGGCGCCGGAGCCCGCGAAGGAGGCCGTCGACATCCGGGGGATCAAGGCCGAGGCGGCTCCGGCGCCAAAAGACCGGGCGATCCCCGCCGTCAAGCCCGCCAAGTCCACCTCTCAAAAACCAATCAAGGCGGAACCAAAGCCCACCAAGGCGATCACGCTGCCGCCCAGACCAGCCCCCGAGCCCGCCGAGGCCGCCAAACCCAAGCCAGTCAAGAAACCAACCAAACCATTCGTGCCGGAGAAAGAATCCGTGAAGCCGGCGGACGTCGCGGCGGTCCCCGAGGAAGCGCGCAAGGCGCGGAAGAAGCCCGCGGCCGTGATCCCAGCCGCGGAGCCTGGCAAGGCTAAACCGGTCAAATCCAGCCAGCCGGCCGTGGTAGCGCCCGTGAAGCCGGATAAGACGGCGAAGCCTGATAAAGCGGATAGGAAGCCCAAGGCGGCTAAGTAACCCAGGGCATAGCGCCGAAAGGGGCGGCCGCGGCCAGCCGTCCCTTTTTATTATACCGCCGTAACCGCGTCGGCTGACTGTGGCGGCGTATCCTGTTTGGGCTGCTTGCGCGAATCGACGAGGTACCATGTCAGCGAGGCAATGCCGCGCAGCGCGGCGGTCAGGCTGATCGCTCCCCAAACGCCCATCACCCCGAACATCCTAACGCCCACAGCCGCCAGCGTCACGCGCAACACGTTGGACAGCACGCTCACCAGCGAGCTGGGCAGCGTGCGCCCGGTTCCCCGGAACGTGCCGCTGGACACGGCCTCCAGGCATTGCGGCAGCTGGCATACGGCCAGGGCTTGCATATACCTTATGCCCAGGTCCCGCACCTCCGGGTCTGGCAGGAATATCCAAAACATCGCGCCCCCGGCGGCCAGCAGCAATACAGTCACCGCTATTCCGTATACGGCCATTGTCCAGATGGATATGCTGAATCCGCGCCGCACGCGCGTCCACTTCCCCGCGCCGTAGTTCTGCCCCATGAACGAGACCAACGCGCTGCCGAACCCGCCGCCTATCAGCCATGTAAGCGATTCTATCTGCGAGCCGATCCTGCCCGTCGCCAGCGCCGTCTCGCCGAACGGCGAGACCATCCGGCTGGTGACCATCGCCATGAACGTGAAGAACGCGCTCTCCGCGCATATCGGCGCGGACCATACCACGATCCGTTTCAGTATAGTAAAGTCTGGTTTGGAGAGCAGCCGGTAACGCGCGAACGGCCTGCGGCTTCCTCGCAGCGTGACAAACACCAGCGCGGCGCACGACACGGCTTGCGCGACGACGGTCGCCACAGCAGCCCCGGCCAGTCCCATCCCCATGGGGAATATCATGATCGGGTCGAGTATCATGTTAATGGCCAAACCGACGCCGTTCACCACGAACGGGACGCGCGAGTTACCCGCCGCGTTGAACGTGCCCACCAACGCGGACGTCACGAACGAGAACGGCACGCCTATCCCCACCAGCGCGAGGTATGATTCCGCCATCGCGACGATTTCCGGCTCCTGAATATTGAAGAACGCGACCAGCGGCCTCCTGAAAACGACCATCGCCGCGCCGTAAGCCGCGCCCAGCGCGAACGACGCCATAACGGAATTCTCGCTGTAGCGCCGCGCGGTATCCGGATCGCCCTTGCCCAGATGCTGGGACACGCCGATCTCCGCGCCCATCCTGCCGACCATCAGCAGCGACATCGACAGCCACATGAACAGCCCGCACGTGCCCGACGCCGCGACCGCGCCGGCGCTCAGCCGCCCGAGCCAGAACATATCAGTCAGGTTATACGACATCTGGATCAACTGCGTGCCCATGATCGGCAGCGCGACCAGTAGCAGCTTGTTGAGTATCCCGCCGCTGGTCAGGTCGTTTCTGACCTCCGATACGGGCTTTCCGGATTGGCTCACTGGAATCAGTCCTTTCGGTAATTCGATGGGTGCGACAGCGGGTTATCGTGGATTCGCCCCGCTTCCCTTATCCCTCCCTCAGCGCCGCCCGCCTGATCTTCCCGCTGATGGTCTTGGGCAGCTCATCGACAAACTCGATTATGCGCGGATATTTATACGGCGCGGTCACATCCTTGACGTGCTCCTGCAGTTCCTTCTTCAGTCCGTCGGTCGGGATGAACCCGGGCTTCAGCCGGATAGTAGCCTTGACCACCTGCCCGCGCAGCGCGTCCGGCGTTCCGGTGACCGCCGACTCCAACACGGCAGGATGCTCCGCCAGCGCGGACTCCACCTCGAACGGCCCGATGCGGTACCCGGACGACTTGATCACGTCGTCCTTGCGGCTGATATACCAGTAGTAGCCCCACTCGTCCTTCCATGCCAGATCGCCTGTGTGGTATATGCCGTCATACCAAACCGAACTGGTCATCTCCTCATCATTGTCATACCCGATGAACATCCCCGCCGGCGAGCCGTGGTGCGTGCGAACCACTATCTCGCCCGGAACGCCCGGCTGACATGAATCCCCCTCGTCGTTGACCAGGTCAACGTCGAACAGCGGCGATGGCTTCCCCATGCTCCCCGGATTGGGCTTGACCCATGGGAACGCCGCCAGCATGACCACTACCTCCGTCTGGCCGAACGCCTCGCGCATCTCCAGCCCCGCGCGCCGCAGGAACTCCTCGTACATGTCGGGGCTGAGCGGCTCCCCGGCAACCGAACAATGCTTCAAAGAGGTCAGGTCGTATTTCGAAAAATCCTCCTGCAGCATGAATCTATACATTGTCGGCGGAGCGCAGAACGTCGTGATACGATATTTACCAATCATTCCCAATATCTCGGCCGCCGAGAACCTGTCGAAGTCGTACGCGAACACCGCCGAACCCGCCAGCCACTGCCCGTACAGCTTGCCCCACACGGATTTGGCCCAGCCCGTCTCGCTGATGGTCAGGTGCAGGCCGCCGTCTATGTCCTGCTGCCAGTATACCGCCGTGATGATATGCGCCAGCGGATACCAATGGTTGTGGACGACCATCTTGGGCATGCCCGTCGTGCCGGAGGTGAAGTACAGCAGCAGCGGGTCGCCGTCGCATGGTATCGCCCCGTCCGGCGTGAACGCGTCGGGCGCGGCATCCATCAACGTTTCATACGTTAGCCAGCCCTCGCGCGGCTTGCGCGTGACGATCCTCACGGCCAGGCGCGGTATCTCGGGCATGGCATCGTCGATATGCCCGGCTATCGCGCCGTCGCTTGCGCAAATTACCGTCGTGATGTTCGCGTGGCTGACGCGGTAAACGATATCCTTCTTGGTTAATAAATGCGTCGCCGGCACGCCGATCGCGCCTAACTTGTGCAATCCCATCAAAATCGGCCAGAACTCATGGTGGCGTTTTAATATAAGCAGCACCCGCTCGCCGCGCTTCACGCCCAGACCGCGCAGCATGTTGGCCGCCTTGTTGGATAATTTAGACATCTCGCCGAACGTGATCCGCCGCTCCTCGCCCGCCGGATTACACCACAGCAGCGCGAGCCTGTCGGGTTCCTCGCGTCCCAGACGATCCACCACGTCGAAAGCGAAATTGAACCCTATCGGCCTTTTTACGCGGAAATTCTTATAGAAATCCTCATAGTTGAGGAAATCGCCCTGCACATCCACATATTCGCGGTATAACGCCATCGTAAAACCCCCTTACTTGATAACAACCGCAAGGAACCGGCAGTCGCCCTCCGGCGCGTACATCACGTGCGGCAGGTTCGAGTCGTAGTAGACCGAATCGCCCTCGCGCAGCCAGATGTCGTTGCCGCCCAGGTTCAGCCTCATCGATCCGGTGAGGATGTAGTCGAACTCCTGTCCGTCGTGGGAATGCGCTTGCTTAGCCGCGTCCGGTTTATCCTTCTCGACGGTTACGAGGAACGGCTCGGCCTTCTTATCCTTGAAGTTGTACGCTAGATGGTGGTAATGGTACTGTTTGCGGCGGTCGAAGGCCAGCCCCTCGCCCCGCCGGGTGACGATATATCCGCGCAGCTTGGGACTCTCGCCGGTCAGCAGGTCGGATATATCCACCTTCAGCGTCTCCGCGATATTGAACAGGTGCGAAAAAGAAAAGTCCGACTCGCCCAACTCGTAGGCCGCGTACTCGGCGGCGGTCATGCCGGACTTCTGGGCGGCTTGCTCCTGCGTGAGCGCGAGTGTCTCACGCAGGTCACGGATTCGGAACGCGATCTCTTGAATCTGGCTCATGCGCGATACCTCCGCCTGTCGATTGATGGTATGTAACTGAAAATTATACAGTATTCCGGTGATAATGTCAACCTGCCCCGTTCATGTCAGCAGCCTTGACCGCTCGCCCTGCCAGAATATGTAAAGCCGGTGCAGGGCGCGGGTCACGCATACATACAACAACCGAGCGTGGTAAGCGTCTGTCGGGTAAAACCTCTCGGACGCGTCGCAGATGATCACCGCGTCGAATTCCAAGCCCTTCGTGTGCGCGGCGGATACTATAACCAACCCGTTGTCATAAGTATCTTCCCGCGCGTCCAGCAGCCGGGCGTTGAGTTCGATGGGCAGAGCGGCGCGAAGCGTCCTGGCGCGGGCGAACGTGCGCTCCACCAGCGCGATGGAATGGTGTCCGTCGGCGCGCAGCTCACCCACCACGCGCTCGATTGTCGGGACCAACCCCCTGGTCTTCGCCAACAGCATGTATACCGGCTCGCGGCCATGGCGCGGCACGGGCCTTGCGGGTTCCGCGCCGGGTATTGGGAAGGCCGCGGCGACGCGGTTCGCCAGCGTCATGGTCTCTATCGTGTTGCGGTAGCTGACCGTGAGGTTCCGCACGGCGGCGCGTTTGGCGAACACCCCGTCCCGCAATACCATCCAATCCGGCAAACCCTGCCGGGCGCGTATGCCCTGGTTCAAGTCGCCCACGATCGTGAACGAGTCGTGCCCCAGCGCGGAACGCAGAAACCGGAACTGGAAGGGCGACATGTCCTGCGCCTCGTCTATCACGATGTGCCGCGCCTCGAACTTGGGCAAGCCCGATACGCGCCGCTCGATGGCCAGCAGCGGCGCGAGGTCAGCTGAGCGGGCGCGCTTGCGTTCCAGCAGGGGCAGCGTCCGCCCAGCGATCTTGTCGAATAGCGCGCGCTCATCATCGTCCAGCGGCAGTATGGAATCTTCCCCGGTTAACGTGTATGATTTAAGAAAATCCGCGTAAACGCCCATCGGCGCGAGCGCCGGCCATGACGCGCGGATGGCTTTGACGAACGTCTTGGCGCGGTCCTTGGCCTCCTTGACGCGCAGGTCGCGGCTGGCGTAGAGCGCGCGCATCCGTTCCTGGCGTTCGGGGCCGTCGCGCATTTTGGCCGCCAGCTGGTCGGCGCGTTCGGCGCACGTGGTCTCCAGCCACTCCAGCACGCGCTCAAGCGCGGGCTTCAACTGTTTCCTAATATACTTCTCTATCTCGTCCAGCCGCCTTGCCAACGGAAACGGCGACAGCTCCGTCATGAATATCTCCAACAGCCGCTCACGCGTGAACAGCGTCACCGGGCCGAACACAATGTCCCCGCCCGGCAGAACGCGCGGCTCAAGGTAATCCAGGTACAGCCCGACCAGCTCGGCGAAGCGCAGCGATCCCTGGAACGCCAGCGACCGCGCCGTAAGATCATCCATATCCGGTTCCAGCGGGTCGTCGGCGTCGTCGCCGCGTTCCAGCGCCGGGGCTTTCTTGCCCAGCAGCGTTTGCGCGAACCCGGCGAACGTGGTCTGCGCTACTTGCTCAACGCCCAGGTCGGGCAGGACCGCCGCGATATAATTGAGGAACATCGGGTTCGGCGCGAGTATCAGCACGTGGCGCGGCTGCAGCCGCTGCCTATGTGTATATAACAGGTATGCCACTCGGTGCAGCGCGATGGTGGTCTTGCCCGCGCCCGCCGCGCCCTGCACGATGACGCACCGCTCCAGCGGGCGGCGGATCACCTCGTTTTGCTCGGATTGAAGCGTGGTGACGACCTCGCGCAGGCGGTCGCCCCGCGCCTCGCCCAGCACGCCCTGCAGGAACGCGTCGCTGCCCGCTATCCCGGTATCGAAGATGGACAGCAACTGGCCATCCTGTATGCCGAACTGACGTTTAAGCGTCAACTCGCCCTCTATCGGGTTGGCGTCGCCTCCGTCGATATCCGGCACGTCGTAGCGCATAGGACCCACCTGGCCGGAATAATACAGGTTCGCGACGGGCGCGCGCCAGTCCACGACGATCTGCTCATAGGTCTCGCCGCGCGTGACGCCCCACTTGCCGATATAGTACGCGTGGGACTGGCCGCGCTCCGGTCCTGAGGCCGGCGTGAAGTCCACGCGCGTGAAGTACGGCTGGCGCGAGGCAAGGCGCATGTTGCGCAGGTTCTGTTCGCGGAACGCGTAGATTATCTCTGCGACGCCCAACTCGTCGGTGTAGCCGCCCTGCGCCTCGACACTGCGCTGGCGCAGGTCGCGGGCCGCCTCGTCGAAGGATGGTTCCAGCTTGGCGGCCTCCTCAGCGATAAGGGCGAGGGTTTCTTTGAGATGCTCACGCTCGGCCGGCTCGTCGGAGTGGCCGATGGGCGCGGGGGGAAGCGCGGGCGCGGAGGCGCGGTCATCAACCATGGCGGCAGCCTTCCTTCGGTTTGTGTTTAGGCGGGTTTTTCCAGTATACCACAAGGATGGATGGGGATTCAAGACGCGCGGTATGGGAATAATATGGTTTGGCGGGGGACGCGCCCGCGCGGTGGCGTTCCCAGCCTCTTGTCGCCCCTTTAGGGGAGATGCCGCCGCAGTGACAGAGGGGGCGATACGAACCCAGCCACGAGGACAAAGAACACCGCTCACTATCCCAACACAAGGGTAAATGCAGGCTCCGCGCCTACTCACTCTCAACGGGATTCGCGCCGCCACCTCTGTCGCCTTTGGTGGGATTCACGTCGCCCCTTCTGTCACCTTTGGTGGGATTCGCGTCACCCTCTCTGTCGCCTTTGGTAGGATTCGCGTCACCCTCTCTGTCGCTACGGTGGGATTCGCGCCGCCCTTTCCGTCGTCTGCGGGCGACATCTCCCCTAAAGGGGCGGCAAGAAGCTTGGATACTCCCACTGCGGCGAGGCTTGGGACGATCGCCTCCGCTGCCACCGCCGACTTCACGCCAATAAAGTTTTGGCGTAAGAAGGAATTCGCCGCCCTGCTATCGAATCGTTGAATTAGGAGTTAACTCGCTGGTATGGGTCAATGGGTTGGAGTGACGCGCCCTCGCGCGGTTTCGGTAAAACCTTTGGATGATTACCGTCTGGAGGTTGTGTTCTTTAACCGGGAACGCAGGATATTCGACGTGAAGCCGTACCTGCCGCTTCCCGCGTTCCGGGGCGTTGCGGAGGACTTCGTCTTTGCGCGTGTCGCTGGACTATCCGTCGCGTGGAAGTCCGGGGCCGACATCAATCCTGACGAGTTGTACCACGCGGGTGTCGGCATGCCCGGCGGCACATAAACCCGCGCCGCCCCCGCCGAAAAAGGTTTGCAAAGCCGCCCAAGCTATGTTATACTAAGCGCGTCGTGCCTGGAAACGGCCCGGGACAGCCGGGATTGAGGAGATGGAGTATGCCCAACATTAAGTCCGCTATCAAGCGGGTTAAGGTCATCGCGAAGAAGAACCTGCGCAACCGCATGGTCAAGTCCGCGATGAAGACGCAGCTCAAGAAGTTTGAGACCGCGTTGGCCAAGGAACCCGCCGCCGCCGCGTCGCTGCTGCCGCAATCCGCCGGGGCTGTCGACCGCGCGGCCTCCAAAGGCGTGATCCATAAGAACGCCGCTAACCGCCGCAAGTCTCGCATGGCCCTGCGGCTTAACAAGACGGTCGCGAAGGCGTAAGCGTAAGGCTTAACCCGCGCGGCCTATCGCCGCGATAACGCCATCGCGCTAAGGCCGAACTGGACGCGCGGCAGCGCGTCGTCCTCGTTCAGACGCCCGGAGCGTATCGCCTCGTTCGTGTCCATGAGCAGCGCAAGGCCTGCCCGCAGCGATACAGATCGCGGCTGCGAGCGGGTTGTTTGCGTTTTCCGCGTCTCGCGCCGGACCAAGAAGTCCGGTACGCCAAGCGTCCTGGCGATGTCGGCGGCGGGGCGGTTCTCCCGCGCCATGCGGTCGATGTACAGCAACTGGCGCATCCGCCGCTCGGCCAGCGCGAGCAGCGGGAATATGCTCTCGCCGGATTCCTTCAGCGTCTCCAGCGCGGCCAGCGAGACCGCGCTGTCGCCGTCTATCAGCGCGTCCAGCCACTGGAATACCGTCGACTCGTCCGTGCGTATGGCCAGCGCCGCAATGTCGGCCTCGGTGATGGATTGCCCGCTTCGGTACGCGCACAGCTTATCCAGCTCCGCGGTCAGGCGGACCAGCCCACGCCCCGACCAGTTCATCAGGAAGGACACGACGTCCGGCTCGATCGCCGCGCCCCGCGCTTTCACTTCGCGGTGGATGAACTTGACGATATCGGCGTCAGGCGGCGTAACGCACGCGACGACCGCCGCGTTGGTCAGCAGCGCCTTTACCGCCGAGCGGCGTTTGTCCGCGTTCGCCGGGACGCGGAACACAACGCACGCCGTGTCGGGCACTCGCGGCAGGTAATCGACCAGCGCGTCCGACCGCGCCTGCGCGTCGCGGACGCGGTCTGCGGTGAATATGTCCATCGCGCGGACGTAGATGAGCCGCCGCTGCGCGAACGCGGGCAGCGTCTCCGCCGCGCTGATGAGCGCGTCGATGGGTGGGTTATCCAGTATGGTCTCGTTGAGCGATTCCAACCCTGCGGGCAGTATCGCGCAGCGCAGCGCGGCGCGGGCAGCTCCAACCAGGTATTCCTCCGGCCCTTCCAGCGCGTACAGGCGGCGGATCAGCCCGGTCTTTAGGGATTCCACGAACTGTTTATATCCCAGCGTTTCGTTCATTGTGACGCTTTCACCCGCTTTAACTTAATCAGGGGATGATTCACTGTGCCGTTTGGTGGAAGACAGGAAAGCCCCTCTGTTGTTGCGGGGGCATCTCCCTTATGGAGGCGACAAGAGGGCTTGGCGCGTCTCTCGTCGGTAAGGGGTTGTAGCGGCATCCTAGCCCCTTGTCACCCCATAGGGGAGATTCCCCGCAGCGGCAGAGAGTCCCCTCGCCATCAGTAACTGCGTGGGCAACGCAACCCCACCATCCCGCAACGGCAGAGGGACCCTCGCCGTCCCCGCCCCGGCTACACCTCATCTATATAAGCAGCCTCCGAATCAGCCGGACTATCCCCGCCCGCCCCTTCCTCCTGTTCAGGCTCGTCGATGTTCCCGAAGTCGGTGATGATCAGGCCGGGCTGGCGGTAGAATTCCCCCAGCGAGGTTACGCCGGACTGTCCCCCGCCCGTCAGGTCGGATGGACGCGCGTCAGCCGCGCCGCCCGACTCCGGCTGGTAGAACAGGTCTCGCTCCAGCGAATCGATGAAGAAGCGCGCCCTGTCCACGCCGCGCAGCTCGGTCAATGTGTTGACCACGCTGAATATGAACGACCGCGCCTGCGACGCCGTCAGGTCCGCGCACGCGCTGGCCGCGTCCTCCGACAGGTTCACCAGCGCCTCGCCGGATACGATCGTCACGCCCAGCAGGTCCGCGTCGGTGAACGCGGATGGCGTGCCGTCTTCGGCTGGCAGCGCGGGGAGCAGCCGCGTGTCGGAGTCGTACTGCTGCGGCCCGGCCAGCAGCATCCGCAGCAGCTGGCGCGGGTCGTCCGCCGTGCCCTGGCCGACCGCCCGCTCGACGGCCACCAGCCCGCCGCCGTCCCCGTTCGGGAAGTACAGCGTTGATAACGCCGCCACCACCCCCGCGAAGTCCGCGCGGCCCATCCGTCCGTTCGTGAGGTGGATCGTCCGATCCGGGGCGCGAAGCTCGGTAACGGTATCCCCGCCCAACTGGATCGTCAGCCCGTCCAGCCCCGGCACGAACCCCGTCAGCGTCTCGGTAAGCGAGGCGAACAGCAGGTACAGGCTGCCGCCATTGACCGTGAGGAAGTCGGCCAGCTCACCGCGGAACGATAATTGAAGCAATGTGTCCGCGCTGCCGCCGGGGTTGAACAGGCGCGGCTCGCCAATCATGTACTCGATCGGCAATCGCGACGCGTCGGACGGGCGGCTCCGGCTGCCCAGCGCCATCTCGGTGAGGATGGCCGACACCAGCCGTTCCCGCAGCGTCTCCCTGGGGCCTGGAGGAATGACGATGGCCCGCGCCTCGGGCAGCGCGCGCCGCCCGTCCGCCGTCGCGAAGTAGAGCGCCGCGTCGCGCGACAGCCCGGCGGATTCGGAAGAAGCCAGTGTGTCAAGGCCGTTGAGGTAGGACTCAATATCCTCGCTGGCGGGGCGGCTGTGCAGTCCATACGGCACCGCGCCGCCGGAGTCGATCGCCTCATCCCTGCCGCTTACCAGCACGCCGACATACTCCACTCCGGGCAATCCGGTCAGCGCGTAGGTCAGCGCCATCCGCACAACGGACTTCTCGGAGGGCTCAAGCAGCCAGATGTTGGCGTCAAGGTTGACCACCACGACGCCGCCGGACCGCTCTACCGCGTTGTCCACGGAGGACAGACGCAGTTCCGCGCCGCCTAGGTTGGGGAACAATGGGCTTAGCCGCGCCAGCTCCCGCGCCGCGACCGCCTCTGTAATATCCTCGCCCGCGTATACGCTGACCGTGTCCGCCGCCGCGACGAGACGGTCACGGTTCCAGTCGGGCAGGTAAAGCGTCACGGGGATATCCTCCATCGCGCGGTAGTCGCCGAACGGAGCCATTACGGACGATCGCATCGGCGGCAAGGGTCTGGCGTCGGCGCGTTCCCGCAGGAGGTTATCCACACAGCCGGAACACGCCGCCAACACCGCCAGCGCAAGCATGAGCGCAGCCCCGCGCCTGGCCGCGCTAGACCGTCGGCAGCCTGACATGGAACGTCGCCCCCTTCCCTTCCTCGCTGGTCACGGTGATATCGCCATCGTGAAGCTGGACGGCCTGCCTGACTATCGACAGCCCCAGCCCGGTGCCGCCAGTCGAGCGCGACCGCGCCTTATCCACCCGGTAGAACCGCTCGAAGATGCGCTGCTGCTCCGATACAGGGATACCCATGCCGGAGTCGGTAACCTCCAGCAGCGCGTTCGGCCCGTCACGGGCCAGCTGGATGCGCACCTTGCCATGTGGCGGGGTGTACTTGATCGCGTTCTCCAGCAGGTTGTATATCATCTGCGCGACCTTCGAGCGGTCGGCGAACACGACAGGCTCATCGGAGAGGCTGAGCGTCAGCTCCTGCCCGCGTTCCTTGAGCAGCGGCGCGAGGCGGCGGGCGGTCTCGCGGGTGAGGTCGGACAGGCGGAACTCCTCGCGGCGCAGCTTGACCTCGCCGCTGTCCACCCGGACCAGCGTCAGCAGGTCGCCGATGATAAGCGTCAGGCGGTCGATCTCCTTGTTGATGTCGGTCAGGAATTCCTGCCGGACGCCGGACTCCATGCTCGGCTCGTATATCATGGACTCGATGAGTATCTTCATCGTGGATAGAGGCGTTTTAAGCTCGTGACTGGCGTTGGACACGAACTGGTTGCGGGCGTCGTCAAGGTTTTCCAGCTTCTGGCTCATCTCGTTGAACGCGCGTGAAAGGTTCGCCATCTCCAGCCCGCCCGATACCGGGACACGGCTGGCCATGTCGCCACGGGCCATGCGCTCGATCCCGGCGGCGAGGCTTTGGAGCGGTTTGGTTATGATCCGCGCGAAGAGGACGCTCAGCAGTATCCCGGCAGCGGCGGCCGCGCCGAAGAATGTCAGCATCTGGTCCTGCACGGCGATCAGCTGCGAGACCACCTCCTGGACCGAACTGATCGACAATAACACGCCCACCCGCTGGGTTTGGCCGCCGGAGTTCAGCGTGATCGGCGCGGCGGTGTAGCCCAGCCAGCCGTGCGGGTATTCCATGCTGCGGAACAGGTCGATCCACGTGCGGCGCGCGCGCGCGGCAGGCTCCGGCGCGGGATGCAGCCCGAAACTGGACTGCGCGCCGTTAAGCACGTCAAGGGTCTCGGGGGTGTTGAGCCTCGCGCCCTGGATGCCGTTTACGCTGGGATAAGTGTCGGCCTGGACCCGCGCGTCCAAGTCAAGCGCGATCAGGCGGCTACCACGCGTCACGCTCTCGCTAAGCAGTATCGCGTGTAGGGACTCGGCGTCGGCGCGGGCGAACGCGTCCGCTATGGAGGCCGCGGTCTCAGCGGCGGCGGCAGCCTCAGCTCGGACCTGGTTGTCCAGCAGGTATTCACCTACCAGGCTGGTAAGCGCGGACGCGGCAAAGTAGAACGCTGAGGCAAGTATCACGAAAAACGCGAACACAATCTGCCAGCGGAAAGAGAACCGGTTGCGCCGCCGGACCGGACGCGATGTACGAGGCATACGCGCTTATCTCCGCCCCATCAGTCCTTGTCAGTAAAGTAGTAACCGACACCCCACTTGGTGAATATGAACTCCGGCTGGGATGTGTTGCGCTCGATCTTTTCGCGAAGGCGGCGGATATGAACATCAACCGTGCGCATGTCGCCCAGGTAATCATACTTCCACACGGTCTCAAGCATGCTCTCGCGCGAGAATACCTTGCCGCGGTTCGTTATGAAGAGCTGTAAGAGGTCGAACTCCTTGGCCGTGAGCTTGATGTCGCGGCCCGCGATGGAGACGGATCGGTTTACAAGGTTGACCTCCATGTCGCGCACGCGGATCAGCTTGGGCTGCTCGACCGATACGACGTTCTGGGTGCGGCGCAGGATGCTTTTAACACGCGCTTTGACTTCGAGGATGTTGAAAGGCTTGGTCATGTAGTCGTCAGCGCCATACTCGAGGCCAAGGATCTTGTCCATGTCCTCGCCTTTGGCGGTAAGCATGATGATAGGCACGTTGGAACGCTCGCGGACACGCTGGCAGACCTCAACGCCGCTGATCTCAGGCAGCATCACGTCCAGCAGTATCAAGTCATAAGCGCGGTTACCAAACATAGCAAGGGCTTCCTCGCCATCGGCGGCGGAGTCTACCTCGTAACCGTCCTGCTCAAGGCTGTATTTCAATCCCTTCAGGATCAATGGTTCGTCGTCAACAAGCAGCAGCCGTTTCGCCATATCGTCCTTCTCCTCCCGGAAAACTTGCGTATTCCGTATGATATCCGTAATAGTATTCTCCGCGCGGGCGGCGTTTACACGCCTATATTGTACATGTTCTTGAATGAAAACGCAACAATTATTCAGCAGGCGCGTCATTTATTGTAACATTACGCGAACGGAACCGGCTAACGCCGGTTCCGTTGGGCTTGGAAGTCTAACGCGCGACATTGAGGAACAACCTACCCTGGCCACGAGGGTCCAGCGTCACGCTGGTCAGGGGGTCAAGGGGGGTGAAACCCC
>JAISWI010000079.1 GCA_031270865.1 Oscillospiraceae bacterium | reverse complement strand
TTGGTTTCGACCGGGGGACGTGGGGCTCCGCCCCACACCCCGCAAGGGGGTTTCACCCCCCTTGACCCCCTGACCAGCGTGACGCTGGACCCTCGTGGCCAGGGTGGGTTGTTCCTCCAGGATTGGAAAATCTTCACAGATTAAACTTCACGCGCGCATAGTGTTCCAATACCTCAACACAGCGGTCACGCCCTACGCGGGCGCTGTTCAGCGTCATGTCGTAGTTGATAACGCTGGTCCATTCCCCACCATTTGTATAATATTTATAGTAATCGGCCCGATACTTATCGGTCTTCTGTATCAGCCTGCGCGCTTCCTTCTCGGTAACGCCCAGCTTACCCACAATCGACCTAACGCAGTCCGCCCTTGGCGCCTCAATATAGAAGCTTGCCACATTCGGGTAATCCCTCAGCACGTAATCCGCGCATTTCCCTATAATCACGCACGACTCGGACCTTGCCAGGTTCCTTATAATCATTGACTGCAGGTTATACAGGTTCACATCTGATATGAACGCGGCGTCCTGCGGCTCGGCCACTGTGTGGAACGGTATCCCTCGCAGTTTCTTGATCAGCGTGATGCCTGTCAATTTCTCATCCACCATACCGAACAGCGCCTCATTCAGTCCGCTCTCATCGGAGGCCAAGCGGAGGATCTGGCGCTCGTATACAGGGATCCCCAGCTTTTCCGCCAACTTAGTGCCGATCTCCTTGCCGCCGCTGCCGAATCCCCGCGCGATTGTAACAACATACGGTTCCGCCATAACAACCTCCTTGCGCAGCAATCAATATCCGGCCTAACCCATCCCACTTTACCACAAATTGCCTCTTACTTCAATCGCCCGCTGTGAAAAATCGAATTGACAAAACCTGCCGCTGATGTTAATATGTATCCAAATCGCGAAACTTTCAGTCCTATCCGGGGCGGTTGTTTTTGTCGGATTTCATTATGTAAGGAGGACTGCGTCTGGACGCGCTGTTCGGGAACTTATTGAATATTAACTACCAGCAAGTCATCATGTGGGTTGTTGGCGGCACCCTGATTTACCTGGCCGTAGCCCGCGACATGGAGCCATCGCTGCTGCTGCCGATGGGCTTCGGCGCGATACTGGTGAACCTGCCCATGTCCGGCGCGATCACCCAGCAGATCGCCCGGCTTGTGGGCGGCGTAGCCCAAACCAGCGAGGAGGTCGGCGTGCTCAACGAGCTGTACGCCGCCGGCATCGCCAACGAGCTGTTCCCGCTCCTCCTGTTCATAGGCATTGGCGCTATGATCGACTTCGGCCCGCTGCTTAGCAACCCGCGCATGCTGTTCTTTGGCGCGGCGGCGCAGTTCGGGATATTCTTCACGTTCAGCCTCGCCTCGCTGCTGGGGTTCTCTTGGCAGGACGCGGCGTCGATATCGATCATTGGCGCGGCTGACGGGCCGACCTCCATATTCGTGGCCAACTACTTCGACAGCAACTACATCGGCGCGATCATTGTCGCGGCGTACTCCTACATGGCGCTGGTGCCCATCATCCAGCCGCCCGTCATCCGCATGATCACCACGAAGGCGGAGCGGCGCATCCGCATGAACTATGAGCAGAAGAGCGTAAACAGGTTCGTGCGAATTATCTTCCCGATCATCGTGACGGTGGTCGCGGGGCTGTTCGCGCCGCGCTCGGTCGCCCTTGTCGGTTTTCTTATGTTCGGCAACCTGATCCGCGAGTGCGGCGTGCTGGGTTCCCTAAGCTCCTCGGCGCAGAAGGAATTAGCCAACCTGGTCACCCTGCTGCTGGGCATCACGGTCGCGGTCAACATGCAGGCCGCCAAGTTCCTCAACGCGCAAACGCTGATGATACTGGCTCTGGGGCTGGCGGCGTTCGTGTTCGACACGGTGGGCGGGGTGTTCTTCGCCAAGTTCATGAATCTGTTCATGAAGGAGAAGATCAACCCGATGATCGGCGCGACGGGCATCTCCGCGTTCCCGATGTCCGCGCGGGTCATCTCAAAGATGGCGATAGAGGAGGATCCGACGAACCACATACTCATGCACGCGGTCAGCGCGAACGTATCCGGCCAGATCGCCTCGGTCATAGCTGGCGGTCTGGTGATAAAGCTGGTCGAGGGTCTAATCAAGTAACCCGGGCGAAAACGGTATAAATAGGGGGGGACGGGCATAATGTCGGTCAGTGTCGGGCGTTTGCTGGAGTCATTCAGCGTGATGGGGCTGGGGATGCTGGGGATCTTTGTCGTGATGTTGATCCTTTATATCGCGACGTTCGCGGTATCTAAGTTAAGGAAGGGTGAGTGATATGTACACTGGACTGGTCGCCGCGTCTATCGTGGTATCGCTGCTCGCGTTCGTGTTCGCGATGTGGCTGTACCGGTGGGTCAAGGCCGTGCCCTCATCCAACCCGCGCATAGCGCAGGTGGGGGAGTGGATACGCGAGGGCGCGACTACGTTCCTGAGGCGCGAGTACAAGGTGCTGGCGATCTTCGCGGGCGCGGTCGCCGCGCTGATATTCGTATTCCTGCCCTCGCCTGTATGGAAGGGTAACAACGTGCCCAACCTGCACATGGCGCTGGCGTACATAGCGGGCACGGTGTTCTCAGGCGTAGCCGGCGTGATTGGCATGCGCGTGGCGACCATCGCCAACGTCAAGACCGCCGAGGCCGCCACCAGGGGCATAAAGCCCTCGTTCATGGCCGGATTCCGTGGCGGCTCCGTGATGGGCATGGCCGTTGTGGGATCCACGCTGCTGGGCGTTTCGCTGGTGATGCTGATCACCAAGGAGACCTCCACGCTGCTGGGCTTCAGCTTCGGCGCTAGCAGCCTGGCCCTGTTCGCTAAGGCTGGCGGCGGGATATTCACCAAGACCGCCGACGTGAGCGCGGACCTGGTGGGCAAGGTGGAGCTGGGCATCCCGGAGGACGACCCGCGCAACCCGGCGGTCATCGCGGACAACGTCGGCGACAACGTGGGCGACGTGGCCGGGATGGGCGCGGACCTGTTCGATTCCAACGTAGCGTCGATGGCCGCCGCGCTGGTGCTGGCCGGGGCGCTGGATAAGGCTGTTGGAGGCCCCAACTCCGCGATAGTGTTCTGTTACGCGGCCGCCGGGCTGCTGGCCTCCATACTCGGGGTAATGCTGGCGCGTATGGGCGATAAGGGCCCCACTTCCGCGCTCAACCGCTCCACCTATGTGACGACGGTCATATACGCCGCGCTGACCGCCATCGCGACAGCCGCGTTCAGGTTCTCCTGGCGGATATGGGGCGCGTGCATGGTCGGGCTGGCCGTCGGCACGCTGATAGGCATCGCCAGCGACTACTTCACCGACGATACCAAGCCGCCGGTCCACAAGGTGGCCAAGGCGTCCGCCACCGGGCCAGCGTTCACGATACTGTCCGGCGTGTCATACGGGTTCATCTCCGCGCTTCCCGCGCTGGTAGGCATTGCCGTATCCAGCCTAGTGGCGTATAACCTGTGCGCCCCGCTCGGCGACGGATACGCCATGTTCGGGATCGCGATGGCGGCTGTCGGTATGCTATCCATCGTGGGGATGATCATATCCAACGACGCGTATGGCCCGATCGTTGATAACGCCCGCGGCCTGGCCGAGATGGGCGGGCTGGGCGACGATGTGCTGGAGATCACGGACCAGCTGGACAGCGCTGGCAACACGGTCAAGGCCGTAACGAAGGGCTTCGCTGTCGGCGCGGCGGGGCTTACCGTTATCGCGCTGCTGGGCACGTTCATCAGCGAGGTGAACGAGAAGGCCGCTGAGCTTGGCATGAAGCTGATCACGGGGTTTGACATAATGAACCCCGCCGTATTCTTCGGTCTGCTGATCGGCGCGGCGGTCCCCGCGGTATTTTCCGCAATGCTGATACTGGGCGTTGACCGCAACGCGCAGCGCATGGTCGCCGAGATCCACCGCCAGTTCCGCGAGATACGCGGCCTTAAGGAAGGCAAGCCGGGCGTGGTTCCCGAGTACGGCAAGTGCATCGACATCGCCACGAACGGCGCGCTGCGCGAGTTGATCCCCGCCGGACTGTTCACGATACTGATCACGCTGGCTGTAGGGTTCATCGGCGGCGTCCAGGCCATCGGCGGGTTCCTCGCCGGGAATATCGTCTCCGGGCTGCTGCTGGCGCTGTTCATGAGCAACGCGGGCGGGCTGTGGGACAACGCTAAGAAGTACGTCGAGGCGGGTCATGAGGGCGGGAAGGGCTCGCCGGCGCACAAGGCGGCGGTGGTGGGCGACACCGTGGGCGACCCGTTCAAGGATACCGCCGGGCCGTCCATCAACACCCAGATAACTGTCGTCTCGCTGATATCCTCTCTGGCGGCGACGCTGTTCCTTACCGGATCGCTGTTCCACTGATATAGTTCCGACGCGTCAGGGCCTCCGGACGGGGGCCCTTTTCACTTATAATACATAAGGAGGATTGAAATGAAACTAACCATCCGCAAACCCAGCCATCCAGACGACGTGAAGCGCTACGACACCGCGCGTCTGCGCGGCGAATTCGTCGCCGAGAGCGTCTTCGAGGCTAACGAGGCCCTGCTGGTCTACAGCCACTTCGACAGGATCATCGCGGGCGGGATCATGCCGGTGGGTAAGACGGTGGAGCTTACCGGATCGAGGGAGCTTGCCGCGAAGTATTTCCTTGAGCGCCGCGAGTTGGGCGTGATAAACGTCGGCGGCCCGGGACGGATTACCGTTGACGGCGCGGCGTACGCGATGGATTCGCGCGACGGGCTGTACGTCGGCATGGGCGCGAGGGAACTCGCGTTCGAGAGCGCCGACGGGACCAATCCCGCCAAATTCTACCTGAACAGCTGTCCGGCGCATAAGACATACCCCACCGTCAAGATCAACATATCCCAGGCGAACCCTCGGCCGCTGGGCGCGGCGGAGACATGCAACAAGCGCACAATCTACCAATACCTCCACCCGGCGGTTACGCGAACATGCCAGCTGTGCATGGGCCTGACCGCGCTGGAGCCCGGCAGCAACTGGAACTCGATGCCCTGTCACACCCACGAGCGGCGCATGGAGGTCTACTTCTACTTCGACGTGAAGCCGGGACAGGCAATATTCCACATGATGGGCGAACCGGGCGAGACACGACATGTCATACTGCATAACGAGCAGGCGGTGATATCGCCGTCATGGTCGATCCACACGGGCGTTGGCACGTCCAACTATACGTTCATATGGGGAATGTGCGGCGAAAACCAGGACTTCGACGACATGGACGCCATCAACACGCTGGACCTGAGATAACAGGGGCGCGGGCGCGTGGGCGCGAAGCGTGGGGTGATGTGGTTGGATACCCGCGGGGGGTAGGTTTGCGCGTCGGCGCGTCGGGGATGGCCGGAACCGACGACACGGCAAGCGCCGCCGCCGCGACGACCCAGCCTAGGCGATTGCCAAGCAGCGCGGCGCATATCGACCACGCGAGCAAGCCGCCCACCGCCCGCGCCGCCAGCTGGATAGGGAGCCGAACGCCCGCTTTCGATAAGAACGCGGCGTTCTGCGTGAATACGGAAGCGCCGCCGAACGTCACGGCCGCGCAAATCATCGGCGCGGCGGCGGCTGTTGGCAAGCCCAGTCCGGCGATTCGGGCGCATCCGCCCGCCATCTCCAGCAGGGACGCCATCACCGCCGCCGCCATCGGGGACAGCGCGAGGCGTGACGCCGCGACCGCAACCGCCGCGTTGAACAGGACCATGCACCCGCATACGCTGAACATCGCGGCGGCGGCTTGGGTCACGGCTTCGCTAAGGGTTAACGGTTTGGCGGGCGATGGCGGCTGATTTTCGGTATCGCGGGCTGAATCGCGGGCAGAATAATATCGAGTGGATTCATCGTCCGGCCATCGGCGCGTCCACGACACGCAGACCAGCCCGGCCAGCAGCGCGGCCAGAATGTGCGATACCAGCATGGTTAGGCCAACGAAGCGCGAGGTTCCAAGCCAGTTGGTCAGCGTGGCCAGTATGAACATCGGGCTTGCGGTAGTAACACACGCGGCGGCGCGTTGGATGGACCGTTTGGATAGTTTGCCGCCCGTTTGGTTCTGGAGTTGGGCGAGAAGTCGCGCCCCGCTAGGCGAGCCGCCTATCATTCCTAAAGCGACACTGAGGCTCGTCAGCGTTGTGCAGGGAAGGTTCAGCGCGTTCAGGCTGGATACGAGGAGCAGGCTCAGCGCCACGAACGGGAATAACGAGGGCATGACCGACTCCGCCCATGTTTGACAGGAGCGTCGGGCCGCGTCAGTCACGGTGGCTGGGTCGAGCAGGGCGAGTATGACCAGCGCGGCGATCAGCGCGCAGCGGGTAAAGGCGCGGAGGGTGGTTGGGTTCACCCGCTCGGTTGGTTCGGTTCGAAGATCGTATCCCATAACCAGTACATATGCGCGGAGGTGTGCGTTCCATGATACAGCCGGAGGATCGGTTAGGGATTCAACAGGGGGAACGGCCTGTGGTCGGGCTGGCGTTGGGCGCGGGCGCAATGCGCGGGCTGGCGCATATAGGCGTGCTGCAAGTGCTGGAGCGCGAAGGGGTGCCCGTCGATGTGGTGTCAGGGACGAGCATAGGCGCCATTATAGCGTGCGCGAGCGCGGTGAGGCGGTCAGGGTTGGAGTTGGAACGCATAGTAGCCGAACTGCAGGAGTTGAGTTACTTCGACCTGGCGCTGCCAAGGAAAGGGATGCTGGCAGGGAAAAGGGTACAGAAGTTATGCGGGCAGGTAGTAAGGGGTTTGGCGTTCGAGGAGGCGGGTAAGCCTTGCGCGGTAGTGGCGTGCGCGTTGGATACGGGGGAGGAGGTCGTGTTCAGGAAAGGTTCGATGGAGGACGCGATCAGGGCAAGTATATCGATTCCAGGGATATTCGTGCCGCATGAGATTGAAGGGCGGCTGTATGTGGACGGGGGATTGGTTAACAGGGTGCCCGTTACGACGGCGAGGGAGCTGGGCGCGGGGGTGGTGATAGGGGTGGACGTGGGGTATCGCGGTGAGCCTGTTCAGCCGAAAGGGTTGTTGGGGGTGATGATGCAAGCGTTTGATATCATGGAGTGGCACATAGCAAGGTTGAAGTTCTCGACCGCCGACTTGATGATCGTGCCGGACGTGCGCGATCTCAATCCCGCGCATATGAGCCACGCCGCCAAAGCTATTGCCCGCGGGCGCGAGGCCGCCCGGGACGCGCTGCCCCGTATCCGGGAACTAATCGCTGGCACAACGGTTATCACCAAGTAAACGTACCACTACCCTGGCCACGAGGGTCCAGCGTCACGCTGGTCAGGGGGTCAAGGGGGGTGAAACCCCCCTTGCGGGGTGCGGGGCGGAGCCCCGCGTCCCCCGGTCGAAACCAACAAACCCCAGCCCCGCAGGGCATAAGAAAACCGTAGGGGCGTCGCCCTTTACGGGGGTTGACGTGGGGTTGACGTGGGGTTGGGTACGCTGGGGCGCTGCCCCAGACCCCGCAAGGGGGTTTCACCCCCCTTGACCCCCTGACCAGCGTGACGCTGGACCCTCGTGGCCAGGGTAG
>JAISWI010000071.1 GCA_031270865.1 Oscillospiraceae bacterium | reverse complement strand
TTTCTGCCCTGCGGGGCTGGGGTTTGTTGGTTTCGGCCGGGGGACGTGGGGCTCCGCCCCACACCCCGCAAGGGGGTTTCACCCCCCTTGACCCCCTGACCAGCGTGACGCTGGACCCTCGTGGCCAGGGTAGATTGTTCCTCCAGGGATTGCGCCGGCTTTATGCCTTAAGATACTCCGCCAGCAGCCGCGCCGCCTGTACCATATCCGTCAGGCTTACCATCTCCACAGGCGAATGCACGTACCGGCACGGCAACGATACCGTACCCACCGGAATCCCGCCGCGCGTACGCTGGATCGCCCCGGCGTCCGTGCCGCCGAACGTCAGCACCTCGCGCTGATACGGCACTCCAGCCCGCTTCGCCGCCGCTATCAACCCCTCGCGCACGCTGGGCGTTGTTATGCTCGCCCTATCCATAATCTTGACTGTCGGCCCCGAGCCCAGCTTCACCGACATCTTCGGCTTCACATCCGGCGTATCTCCCGTCGCGGTCACGTCTATCGCTATCCCTACGTCAGGCTCCTCGGCGGCGGCGGCGGTTCCCGCTCCCCGCAGTCCTACCTCCTCTTGCGATGAAAACACCGCGATCACCGTATCCCTTGCCGCCCCGTCGCTGGATATCGCCTTCAACAGCTCAATCAGCACGGCGCACGCGGCGCGGTCGTCCATCGTCGGCGCGGCGATCCGGTCGCCCATGTCCGTCAGCTGGAACGCCACACACGCCGTATCGCCCACCTGGACCTTAGCCTCGGCCTCCGCCTTGGTCGTCACGCCCAAATCGATATACACATCGTACATCGACCGTTCCGCTCCGTCCTTCTTCGGGCGGATGTACACCGCGCCGCGCGCGCCGTTGTTGAATGACACGATCTTCCCAACGAACGCCTCCGGCCCGAACCCGCCCACGTTATGCGCGCTCAGGAACCCCTCGTCGTCTATATCGGTCACTACGAACCCGATCTGGTCCATGTGGGCGCTCAGCATCACGCGCCGGAGGCCTGTCCCCTTCTTGACCGCGATCAAGTTACCCAGCGCGTCCGAGCGAATCTCGTCGACGTACGGCCTTACCATGTCCGCGATGGTTGAGGCTATATTCTCCTCCGAGCCCGACACGCCCGGCACTTCCAACACGGAGCGCAGCGTCTCGAGCATGGCCTTCGTCTCAGCTGACATCAGTTGAACACCTGCCCTTCATATTTCGGAAAATCGTACAGGAACGCCGCGGCCAGGTCACGCGCGGCGGCTATGTCGCGCAGCGCGGCGGTGGATTGGGCGCTGTGGATATACCGGCACGGCACGGACAGCACGGCGGTCGGCCTCGCGCCGTACGCCCGCTGGATCGCGCCCGCGTCGTTGCCGCCCGACAGTCCGCGCTTGGCGTGCCATGGTATCGCGTGTTCTGCCGCGCATGTTTCCAGCGACTTGCGCAGAATCCTGTGGCCGATGCTCGCGCCGTCCATGAAGCTGATCGCGACGCCCTTACCCTGTTCGGTTACGCGCCGGTTGGACGCGACATCTCCCAGATCGTTGGCGGACGTGCCTTCGAACGCTATGCCCAGTTCCGGCTGGACGCGCTGCGCGGCTGCCCTCGCGCCTCGAAGTCCGATCTCCTCCTGGACCGCGAACACGCACGTAAGGTCGACGGGCAGGTCGTCATGCTCGAGCGCCGCCAGCAGCGAGAAGCACCCGACCCGGTCGTCCAGCGCCCGCGAGACGATCCTGCCATCCCCGAACAGCGTCGGCGGGGAATCGAACACAGCCGTGCATCCCGGCGGACAGAGCCGTTCGGCCTCGGCCTTGTCGTTCGCGCCGATGTCGATCCGCAGGTCCTTATGTTTGGATGTGTTCTTCATCTCGTCCTCGCTGGCCAGGTGGATCGCCTTTACCGAAAACACGCCGGGCAGCCGATCCTTGCCGACGAGAGCGCGCTTGGCCATCACCACGCGGGTATCAACGCCGCCGACGGGCTGGTATCGAAGCGAGCCGTCCGCGTCCGCCCCGGTGATCAGGAAGCCCACCTCGTCCATATGCGCGTCCAGCGCGACGCGCCTCGCGCCGGGTTTCTCCTTACGCGCGATGACGCTGCCCAGCGCGTCTGTCATGACTGACGCGCCCCGCGCCTCACACTCCTTACGCAGGATAGAGCGGATCTCGCCCTCGTCGCCGGACACGCCCCGCGCGTTCAACAGTTTTTTCAATAATTCTATGTCCATATCGTTTAATCCGCCCACTGGCACAGCCAATCCGCTCCTTTCGAATCCGCCCACTTCCGCGCCGCCTTCTCGATAAACGCCGCCAGCAGCCGCGCGGCCTCCTCTGCCGTATCCAGCGAGGCGACCTCTACGGGCGTGTGCATGTTCGCGACCGGCACGCTTATCAGCGCGGTAGGCACGCCGCCGCGCGCGCACTGGATGTTATCCGCGTCGGTGGATGTGTACGACGCGACGAACTCCTTGCCCAGCGGGACGCGCTGTTCCTTGGCCGTCTCAATGATCAGCCTGGACAGCTCGGGATGCAGGACCGTCCCGATCCCCACCGCCACCTGGTCCAGCGGAAGGTAGTCCGCGTCGTCCTTCGCGCCCTGCTTGCCGTGCGTTACGTCCAGCGCTATTCCAATGTCGGGATCAAGCGCGTAAGCGGAGGTTTGGGCGCCTCGGCTTCCGACCTCCTCCTGGCTGGACGCGACGAACGTCACCCTCGCGGGCAGGTCGACGCGGCTGAGCAGCTCGGCGGCGCGGAGCGTCACGGCCACGCACAGCCGGTCGTCCAGCGTCTTAGAGGCTATCTTGTTGTTCTGCAGCTTGACCGGATCGCCGTCCAACGAGACCAACGTTCCCGTTGGCACGAGCGATACCACCTCGTCATAGGGCAGCCCTACGTCGATGAACAGGTCTTCCAGCGGGTAATGCTTCTTGCGGTCGGCGGCTGTGAGCAGGTGCGGCGGCATCGCGCCTATCACGCCCAGCAGCGGCTCGTGGCCTTCCGCGAGCACCCACACCCGCGATCCGGGCAGCGTTCGCGGATCGACCCCGCCCACCCGCGTGAATCTTATCGCGCCGTCCTTCTCAACCAGCGTGGTCATCAACCCTATCTCGTCCTGGTGCGCGACGGCTATGATGTGCGGACCCTTGTCCGCGCCGGGCCTGCGTTTCAGCCGCGCCGCCACGTTCAGCAGCGCGTCGGTCGTGACGGATTCGCAGTAAGGCTCGAACGCCTCGGCGATGACCCGCGCGGCGGCGGTTTCCGCGCCGGACAGACCGTCGGCGCGGACCCATTCGCGAAGCAGGGATTCGTAGTCCATAGGCTTGCTCCAATCTCATGCGTTCATTGTATGAGATGGATTGTATCCGCGCCGCTTAAGAATGTCAAGCGGGCGGCGGCTCAAGCCCGTTTGCTATAGCCTCAACGCCCACGCCGCGGCCACGCCTCCCACCAGCCAGGCTATCAGCGCGGCGGGTATAGCGTACCTCGACCGCCTCACCTTCGCGGCGGCGAAGTACAGCGGCAGCGTGTAGAATATCGTCTCGCTGGAACCCATCATCACGGACGCGGCGCGGCCCTCCACGCTGTCCGGGCCGTAACGCCTGAAGGTTTCTTCCAGCATCGCCAGCGCCGCCGATCCCGAGAACGGGCGGACCATCAGCACGGGCAGGGCGCCCTCCGGGATGCCCAGCAGCCTCAGCGCGGGGGCGCACCATCCGGCGAACGCGCCTAACGCGCCCGACCTCACCAGCAGCGCGATGAATGACAGCATCCCCACCAGGCACGGCAGGACGTTTACCGCCGAGCGCAGTCCTTGCGTCGCGCCCTCAAGGAACGCGTCGTACACGCCGACGCGACGTATCAGGCCGTACACGACCACGCCCAGTATGAACAGAGGCAGCACGAGGTCTGTCATGCCCGCCGCCTCCAGAACACGTTGCGCAGTATTACGCACGCCGCGATTCCCGCCAGCGTGGATATCCCGCTTGACACCAGCGTAGCGGTCACGATGGACGCGGGCGAGGCCGATCCCGCCGCCGCCCGCATCGCTATCACCGTCGTTGGGAATAATTGGATCGACGAGGCGTTGATCACCAGGAATACGCACATCGCGTCGGTAGCCGCGCCGTTAGACTCATTGACGGAGGATTCCGCTCCCATGCGGCGCATGGCCTCAAGGCCCTGGGGCGTGGCGGCGTTGCCCAGGCCGAGCAGGTTCGCGGTCATGTTCATAGCGATGGACTGTCGGGCCTTCAGTCCCGTGCCGGGGAACAGCCGGCGTAACAGCGGCTCCGCCGCCTTCGCCAGCGATTCCATCGCGCCGCCCTTCTCCAATATAGCCAGCAGTCCGCTCCACAGCGCGAACCCGCCCGCGAGTTTTACGCATAGTCCAACAGCGTCTATCGCGCCTTGCAGAACGCCCTGTGACAGCGCGGCTTGCTGGCCGGTTATGAGTCCCCAAGTAATCCCGACTATAGCGATGCCCGCCCATATCCAGTTCATCATGTGGGTTTACCTCCAAGAGAGTGTATGGGGGCGGGGGGACGGGCATGCGTGTTATCGGTTTTGGGAACGGCTTCCTCTGTTGGCGCGGTTGGTTTGGCGTCGCCCCCTCTGCCGCCTGAGGGCGACATCTCCCTGAAGGGGCGACAATAGGTTTGGATCGCCACTGCGGTGGGGTTCCCTCTGCCGTTGCGGGTAAGGCGTCGCCCCATATTAGAGCGGCAGGCATGGGAGAATCCTTGACGGGCGGCCGGCGCTGGTCCATAATATGTTAAGTGTCGCGGCTTAGCCGTTGGTTCAGCGGACGTGGAGGAGTGGTGTATGGTGGCTAAGATTTATTTGGCTGGCGGATGTTTCTGGGGCGTTGAGAAGTATGTAGGGTTGATCCCGGGCGTGACCGCCGCGCGTGTCGGCTACGCGAACGGCGCGACGGAGAATCCCACATACCAGCAGGTTTGCCATGAGGGTACAGGTCACGCCGAGACGGTCGAGGTGGAGTATGATCCCGACATACTGCCGCTATCGTTACTGTTGGATAAATACTTCCTGGTTATAGACCCGACTTCGCTTAACCGGCAGGGTCATGATACCGGCGCGCAGTACCGTACGGGCATATACTGGACCAATCCCGATGATCGGCAGGTCGTTGAGGAAGCGCTGCGCGGACTGCGCGGGAAGCGCGACAAGCCGATCGTCGTGGAGGCGGAGCCGCTGCGGGGATTCTATCCGGCGGAGGAGTACCACCAGCAGTACCTGCGGAAGAATCCGGGCGGGTATTGCCATATAGGGCCGGATATGCTCGCTTGCGCGGGGAAGCGCGATTGACCGTTTGACGGTTTCGTGGGTGTAAATATGTGGATATTATACGCGTTGCTGTCCGCCGTGTTCGCCGCGCTGACGTCCGTGCTGGCGAAGGTCGGCATCGGCGGGATGAACTCCAACTTGGCCACCGCCATCCGGACGGTGGTTGTGCTGGCGATGTCGTGGGCCATCGTCTGGATCACGGGGGCACAAAGCGGGCTGGCGGGCGTCACCCAAAGGAGCTGGCTGTTCCTGGTCCTGTCCGGGCTTGCTACGGGGCTGTCATGGCTGTTTTACTATAAGGCGCTGCAGATCGGCGAGGCCTCGAAGGTCGTGCCGGTCGACAAGTTCAGCGTGGTGATCAGCATGGTACTGGCCTTCGCCATCCTGGGCGAGAAGGCCGACGCTAAGACGATACTGGGCGGGGCGCTGATTACCGCTGGGACGCTTGTGCTGGTGTTGAAGTAGCGCGGGTTCGCGCCGCCTCCGCTCGCGGGAGAGGGGTCACTCCCTCTCCGCCAGCCCGTACAACCGGACATACTCCTTCGCCGATCTACTCCAGCTGAAGTCCGTCTCCATCCCGCGCTTCATCAGCGTCCGCCATACCTGAGGATGGTTTTTGTAGAAATCCACCGCCCGCTCGAGCGTGTGGAGCATGTCGTGCGCGTTGTAGCTGAAGAACGAGAACCCGTTCCCCTCGCCCGTCGTCTCGTTGTAGCTGAGCACCGTGTCGCGCAGACCGCCGGTCTCGCGGACGACGGGTACCGTCCCGTAACGCATCGCGATCATCTGGGAGAGACCGCACGGCTCGAACAGCGAGGGCATCAGGAAGATATCCGCGCCCGCGTATATCCGCTTGGCGAGCGCGCCGTTCATCTCGTAGCGAGCGGCGACGCGCCCGCGCCATTGGGTCTCGGCCCATGAGAATAGGTCGGTGTATTTCGCCTCGCCCTGGCCCAGCACGGCCAGCTGGATGCCCAGCCCCATCATATCGGTTATGACATGGTCTACAAGGTCCAGCCCTTTCTGGCTGTTCAGGCGCGTAACCATCGCGACCAGCGGGGCGTCAGGGTCCTCGTCAAGCCCCAGCTCACGCTGGAGCGCGGCCTTGCATTCACGCTTGCCGGAGACGTCGCTTGCCGTGAACGGCGCGGCCAGCTTATCCTCAACGCCATTGGCGGGATCGAACTGCGCGGTATCGATGCCGTTGATCACGCCGTGGAGACTGGACCGCCGGGCGCGAAGCAGCCCGTCCAGACGCTCGCCGAAGTACATCGTCTGGATCTCGTCGGCGTAGCTGGGGCTGACCGTAGTGATGAGGTCCGCGTAGACCAAACCCGCCTTGAGGTAATTCGCGCAGCCGTAGTATTCCAGCTTGTCGGCGGTGAACAGGCCGTCGCCCAGCCCCAGCACGTCCTGGACGGCCTTGCGGTCGAATATCCCTTGATACTGCAGGTTGTGGATGGTCATGACGCTGCGCGCGCCGGCGTAGAACGGCAGGTGCTTGTATTGGATGGCCAGCAGCGCGGGGATCATCCCCGCCTGCCAGTCGTGGCAATGGATAACCCGCGGCTGGAACCCGATCAGCGGCAGCGCGTTGAGCGCGGCGCGGCAGAAGAACCCGTACCGCTCGAACTCGTCCCCGCCGCCGCCATAGATATACGGCCTGTTGAGGTAGAAGCGGTTGTCGACGAAGTAGCAGGTGACGCCATCATACTCCAGCGTCTCAATGCCGCAGTACTGCCTGCGCCAGCCCATCTCCACCTCAAAGTCTATGACATGCCTCATCCGGCGCGTGTACTCGGTCGATATCTGGCCGTACAGCGGCAGGATTACCCGCGCGTCGACCCCTTCGGCCTTTAACGCCCGGGGCAGCGCCCCTATCACGTCGGCCAGCCCGCCCGTCTTAACGAACGGCACGGCTTCAGCCGCCGCGAACAGTACGCCGCGCCGCTCGTCTTTGGCGGCGGGCTTGGCCTGGCGCGGGCGTTTCGCCCTGACGGGTTTGTCGGGCGCGGCCGTTTCCGCGCCCCGCTCCGGATCGATTGCCTGCTGCCTGGTCTTTATCATCGTCCCCTCCTCGGCGGCCGTCTCATTTGTACGGGTCCGCGGTTGATATACGGCCTGGCCCATTCTATATGATAACGTCCTTCGCTATGACTATCGGATACGACGAGTGTCCGGCCAGACGGCCGTCCGCGCGCACGACAGCCTGTTTATCCAGTATGCAGTAGTCCAGCGACGCGCCGGATTCAATCTGCGCGTCCTGCATAATAATGCAGTTGCGCAGCGACGCGCCCCTCTCCACCACCACGCCCCGGAACAGCACGCTGTTCTCGACGGCGCCGTCTATGCGGCAGCCGTCCGCGACCAGGCTGTTCACCACGCGGGCGTCCGGGCCGTAGTAAGCCGCCATGTCGTCGCGCACCTTGGTCAGTATGGGCCGGTCCGGCGTAAACACGGCCTGCCGCGCCCGCGCGTCAAGCAGGGACATATTCATCTGGAAGTACGTCTGCACCGAGTCTACCCTCCAGTAGTGTCCCTTGAACTCGTGGCCGTATATCTTCAGCCCGCCCTCGTTTACCAGGCGCTGGATGACGTTGCGGCGGAAGTGGCGCTGCCCGTTCGCTACGGCTTGATCGACCAGGTAACGCAGCAGCTCGCGGCGCAGCAGGTATACCTCCAGCAGCTCGTTGGGGTAGCTGGGGACCGTCGGGTTGATCTCTATGCCCGTGAGCCGCTCGTTCTCGTCGATGTTCAGGTACGCGTAGTCCTCGCGCCTCGCGCTGTGGGACATCTGCGCTTGGTGAGCGTACAGCATGGTAAGGTCCGCGTCGCGCGAGACGTGCAGGTCGATCATCCCGGCCAGGTCCACGTTGCACAGGTAGTGGCTGTTGGAGAGGATGACATACTCCTGCTTGGAGCGGCGCAGGTACCCGGTGTTGGAGGAGAGCGCCTCCAGCATGCCGGAGTAGAGCCCCGTGTTCTCGTGAGAGAGGAACGGCGGCAGTATTTGCAGCCCGTCGTTCTTGCCGTGCAGGTCCCATTCCTTGCCGGAGCCTAGGTGGTCCATAAGCGAGTGATAGTTCTTCTGGGTGATAACCCCGACGTTCTTAACGCCGGCGTTGACCATGCACGACATGATGAAGTCTATCAGGCGGTACCGCCCCGCCACGGGCAGCGCCGCGACCGCCCTCAGCGCGGTCAGCTCGCGCAGCGCGGGGTTAGGCTCGCCCGTATATATGACGCCCATAACGTTTGCCACCGTTACGCGCCTCCCTTCGCCGGCATGGACTCGGCGCAGCACTGTTCGCCCGCCGCGACCGTCTGTCCGGGTTCCAGCGTCACGCCCGGGCCTACGACCGCTATCAACCCCGTCGGCTCGCCGACCCTGCAGCCCGCGCCGATCACCGCGCCCTCCGCGATTATAGCCCGCTCCACCTTCGCGCCAGCGCGGATCACCGCGCCCGGCATCACGACCGCGTCCCGCGCCTCCGCGCCCGCCTCGACCGTCACGCCAGCGAACAGCACGCTGCGCTCGACACTGCCAAACACCACGCTGCCCTCGGTGATAAGGCTGTTTGCGACCTTCGAGCTGGCGGAGACGTAGTGGGGCGGCATGCCCGGGTTACGCGCGTACACGCGCCAGTTTTTGTCGTAGAGGTTGATGGGCAGCGACGGGCCGAGCAGGTCCATATTCGCTTCCCATAGGCTCTCGATGGTGCCCACGTCCTTCCAGTATCCGTTGAACGCGTAGGCGAACATCCGCTGCCCGTCGCCGAGCATGCGCGGGATGATGTTCTTGCCGAAGTCGTTGGACGAGTTGGGGTCGGCCTCGTCCAGTTCCAGGTACTTGCGCAGCTTCGCCCACGTGAACACGTAAACGCCCATGGACGCCTTGTTGCTGCGGGCGCGTTTGGGTTTCTCCTCAAACTCGGTTACGCGGTCGTCGCTGTCGGTGTTCATGATGCCGAAGCGGGACGTCTCCTCCCATGGCACCTCCAGCACCGCGATGGTCACGTCGGCCTCGTTACCGCGGTGGGCGCGGATCATCCGCGCGTAGTCCATCTTATAGATGTGGTCGCCGGACAGTATGAGCACTAGGTTAGGGTCATACTGCGCGATGAAGCCTATGTTCTGGTAGATGGCGTTGGCGGTGCCGCGGTACCACTCGCCGCGTTTGGCCGTCATGTATGGCGGCAGCACGAACACGCCGCCGTTGTTGAGGTCGAGGTCCCACGGCTGGCCCGCGCCGATGTAGCTGTTCAGCTCCAGCGGGCGGTACTGGGTCAGCACGCCCACCGTGTCGATCCCAGAGTTGGAACAGTTGGACAGCGGGAAATCTATGATCCGGTACTTCCCGCCGAACGGGACCGCTGGTTTGGCCATGTTCCGGGTCAGTATACCCAACCTGCTGCCCTGTCCGCCAGCCAGCAGCATGGCCACGCAATCCTTGTTTCTCAGCATAGGTCCGCCCCCTTTGTAAGGGCATTATATCATACGAGAACAGGAAAAACTAGCGCGGAATGTGAAAAAGGCATAAAATCCATTCGCGGCGGCGGGGTTTCCGCCGCCGCTGGGCGCGTCTATTTGAAGAAAACCGGCTTGGTCGAGGCTGCCGACTCATAGATCGCCTCGAGTATCTGGGTGACGACGAACGCCTGTTCGGGTTTGGTGGTAAGCTCCGTGCCCTTGAGCAAGTGGTCATACCACGCGCGGGCCTCCAGGTCGGCTGGCCCTGCGCCGCCCTCGCCCTCGAAGAACGCCGCGCCTCCGGCTTTCATCTCGGGAATCCAGGTAAACACGCGGCTGTTCTTCTCGCCGTTGATCCGCAGGTTGTTCGGTTCCTCGCCGATCATGTCGGCGCCGCCCTTGGTGCCGCTGAGCATCGTCTTCGCCTCGTGGACGAACAGCGAGTTGAGCGCCCAGCTGGATTCCAGGTTGATTGTCGCGCCGTTCTTCATGCGGATAAACCCGAACGCCGCGTCCTCGACGGTGAACTTCTCCGGGTCCCACGGGCCCCAGGCGTTCGCGGCGTTCTTTGTGTCGGCCAGCTCGCGGTATTTTGTGCCCACGACCATCTCAGGCTCATAGTTGTCCATCAGCCAGAGCGTCAGGTCCAGCGCGTGGGTGCCGATATCGATCAGCGGCCCGCCGCCCTGTTTCTCCTCGTCCAGGAACACGCCCCATGTCGGGACCGCGCGGCGGCGGATCGCCAAGGCGCGGGCGTAATAGACCTCGCCCAGCTCGCCCTGCTCGCACAGCTTCTTCAGGTACAGGCTGTCGGGGCGGAAGCGGTTCTGGTAGCCGATGGTCAGCTTCTTGCCGGTCCTGTTCGCGGCGTCGAGCATCTTCTTCGCCTCGGCGGAGTTGATCGCCATGGGCTTCTCGCACATGACGTGCTTGCCCGCTTCCAGCGCGTCGACCGTGATCGGGCTGTGGCTGCTGTTGGGCGTGAGTACGTGGACCGCGTCCAGGTCCAGCTTGAGCAGTTCCTTATAATCCTCGAATACCCGCGCGTCAGCCGCGCCGTATTCCTTGGCGGCCTTCTCCGCCTTCTCGGGTATGATGTCGCAGAACGCGACCAGCTCTACTTCCTTGATCCGTTTGAGCGCGGGCAGGTGCTTGCCGTTGGCGATGCCGCCGCAGCCGATGACGCCGACCTGAAGTTTAGCCATTCGTATCCTCCTATAACTCGCGCGGGACGCGCGGCTTCCTCGCTTATATTGTACAACTTCTTCCAGCGGGTTTCAATGGCTGGATGGCCGATCCGCGCAATTGCTTCGGCGGCGCGGAATTGGTATAATACGCCCAGGGAGGGATGCGTTAGTGGGCGGGATCAAACTGGGCACGGGCACGTTCATCGCGCGGGAGGACGCCGCGAAGGACCTGTACGCCGTGATGGAGCGTCTGGCCGGGATCGGCTACGACGGGATCGAGCTGCTGGGGTTCAGCGGCAGGAAGCCATCCGGAATCAGGGCGAAGGCCGACGCGCTGGGCATAACCGTTATGGGTGACCACGTGGGCGCGGAGGCGTTCCTTGCCGACCCTGACAGGACGGTCGCCGACCACGCGGAGCTGGGCGTGTCCACGATGGTTATCGGCTGGCCGGGCGGCGTAACGCGCTCGCCGTGGCGGGCGGAGCACCGGGAGATGATCGCGAGGATCGCGGGACTATGCGAGCGGTGCCTGGCGGCGGGGATACAGCCGCTGTTCCACAACCACGGCGGCGACTTCGGGACCGTTCCGGCGCATTATGACGCGGTGCTGGACGCTATCCCAGGCATGGCCGCCGAGCCTGACATTGGCTGGATGGCGGTGGCGGGCGTGGACCCGATATACTATCTGGAGAAGTACAAGGATAGAACGCCCGTCATACACCTGAAGGACGTTTATTTCGAGAACTGGGCGCTGCTGGGCGACAAGGACCACATGCCCGAGGCGCGGGGACATAAGGAGCGCGGCTCGTTTGAGTTCAGGCCGACGGGGTACGGGGTCGTGCCGAACGCGCTCTACGCGCCGTACTACCTGGCGTGCCGGCCCAAGTGGATACTTGTTGACCATGACATGGCGTATGACAGGGATCCGTATGAGGACCTGCGGATGAGTTTGGAGTACGCGCGGGGGCTGCTGAAGGTTTCGGGGGGATAATAAATATCAAACCGGAGCCTCGCACGCTATCACCCAATACCCGCCGCGCCGGTCGACGCGCTCGACTGAGCCGAACCGCCCTTCCAGCCACGCCATCGCGGAGGGCGCCCCCTGCTGCTTGCGCCAGACCAACATCAGCCGCCCGGCGTCCGCTAAACGCCCGGCGGCTTCGTCTATCAGGCGGTGTATGGTCGGCTTGCCCGCGCGTATGGGCGGGTTCATCAGTATCCAGTCGAACGCGCCGGGGACGGCGGCCATGCCGTCGCCCTCGATGGCGCGGACACGCGTTGTGTCCAAACCGTTGCGGCGTATGTTCCCTGCCGCCAGCGCGGCGGCGCGGGGGTTTATGTCGCCGAGGGTCATGTCCAGGGACGGGTTCCTAGCGGCCAGGATTATACCGATCGCGCCCCAGCCGCAGCCTAGGTCCATCGCGCGGCCAGACAGCGGCTCAAACCGCTCCATCGCGTCCAGCAATACGCGCGATCCCACGTCCAGGGCGCCGCGCGAAAATACCCCCGCGTCCGTCTCGAACGTCATATCGCGACCGGCCGCGCTTACCTTTAGCTCGAGCGGGCGGTTTGGGAGGTCCGGCGGCGGCGCGAAGTAATGCGAAGCGGGCATGTGTCCGTTCCTTTCGGAATAGTATTCGCAGGAGGCGCGGCCCAACGCGGACATGGTACGCGCGGGACGCGCGGCCCCAACGCTGTCATGGGAGGTTGTTGTTTATGGATAACGGAAACTTTTTCGGCAGGATCGTCGAGTATATCGGCGGCCTGGTCAAGGGTAACGCCGGCGGCGGGTCGGGACTATCCGGGCTTAGGCTGCCCGAATCGGTCACGCGCCTCGAGTTCGACGAGGTGATCGCGCTGCTTAAGAAGTTCCTATGTTCCGGCGAGGCCCAGTCCGCGTCTGTCGAGGCGCGAAACCACCTGTCCGCCGCCATCCTCGAGGCTGAGAGATCGGGCTTCCAGGACGGGTGGGCCAAACTGAAAACCCTCATTGGCGACGCCCGCGCCAGGGAGATCGTTCAGCCGCTGCTGGCCTTCGTGTTCAAGCGTCAGGATGAGTTCAGCACGGCGCTGCGGATATTCGTAGGAGGCTAACAGATGTCGAATTATGTCGGGGGGGGGGGGGGCAAGAGAGGTGGTGGCTGACCAACATCCGGGCCGGAGGCGCCGCAGGAGAGGCGAAGCGCCTGCTCCTCAACATGGGTGAGCGATCGACACGCGCCGGGCCTTAGCATCGGGTCCAGCCTCACGGGGCCGATAGACAGCCGCTCCAGCGCCTTGACCAGCCGCCCGCGAGAGGCGAACATCCGCTTTACCTGATGGTACTTGCCCTCGTGAACCGTAACCAGCGCGGCCAGGGAGCTGATGGGGTCGCGCTCAAGTTTCGCGGGCAGCGCCTTGTAACCGCCCATCGGCACGCCCAGCTCGAACGCCTCGATGTCCTCGTTGGTGATCGGAGCGTCCAGCGTGGCGCGGTACAGCTTATCCACCAGCCGTTTTGGATGGATCAGCCGGTGAGCCAGGTCGCCGTCGTCGGTGAACAGCAGCAGGCCGGTCGTGTCTATATCCAGCCTGCCTATGGGCATCAGCCTGCGCGTGCGCCACTTCTCGGGCAGGAGGTCGGCCACGACGCTGTGCCGCCGGTCGCCGGTCGCGGTCATGACGCCGGCGGGCTTGTTCATCATCACCACGGGCGCTGGCGCGGTGATGATCGGCTCGCCATCAAGCTCGACTTCGTCCGTTGACGGATTGACATACATGGCCCCGCTGCGCGTCACTACCCCGTTGACGGTCACCCGATCCCCGCGCAGCGCGGAGCGCATCTCCCCGCGCGTGCCGTAACCCTGTCCCGCGAGCAGTTTGTCCAGTCTTACCACATGAGGCATTGTGTCACTCCGTCTTTGTTTGATCCCGCGAGCGGTTTGCCCGGTCTTACCACATGAGGCGTTGCGTCACCCCGTCTTTGTTTGATCCTGTGAATCCTCGATATCCGTTGTGTTCGCGTGGGCGTGACGCCGTCTTAGCGGGGCCTGTGTGTCCGTGGATTCGCGTGGCGTGGCGCCCAGCCTGCCGGTTGTGGCGTCCAGCCTGCCGGTCGCGGGCGATTGGGGCAGTATGCCCAGGATATAGAGCCTCGTAGGGTAATTCTCGCGGTAATCGCGCTTCATCTCCAGGTAGAACGCGTAGAAGCTGGACCAGGCCAGCGGACCCACATACAGCCACAGCAGCTGGTTGGCAAGCGTCACGATCAGGAAGAACCGCCGCAGCGTGACGCTCAAGTACTCCGTGAACCCCAGCACCCCGCCCAGCGGCCCGACCAGCGGGCTAAGGGCCATCGCGCATATCGCGGGCAGGAAGTAATACAGGAAGCTCATCCACATGCCCAGCAGCCGGAGCTTATGCCCGCGCGTAAGATAACGGCTGGCGCGGACAGCGCGGCGGGCGGGCAGACCCTTCTGGCTGGAGATCACGCACGGCGCGAAGCTGTAGGCCAGCCACCTGTTGACGAGCCGCCACGCCAGCAGAATGAACGACAGCGCGGTCAGCCCCGCCAGCGACGGCAAGATCCACAGCAGGTACGGGTTAAGTTCCTCGGGGTACATGTTGACGACGGCCATGCCGCCAGCGTATATCCCGATGGGCGCGGCGAGGGCAAGCAGCGCCCATAGCGCCAGCCACATCGCGGCGTACGCCATGCCGCCCACGGCGCGGGCGTATCCGTCGCGGAAACAGCCTAGCGTCGTTAGCGGCGAGGGCTTGTTGCCGTACAGCAGCCGCAGGAAGTACCCCGACCGGGAGACCCGCGTGGGCTGGAACACGAGCGCCCACGCCACGATAAGCAGCGCGATCCCCGGAGCGGCGCGGAGCAGGTCGTCCGCTATCGCGGTGAAGTCGGGGAGCGTGCCAGTGGCGATGATCGGGATCGCCAGCCTCAATCCTCCCCAAGGGTTCGCGAACTCCGTGATGACCGCGCTCGCGGCCGTCCACACGGTCTGGAACGGGCGAAGGAATATGTGGACCCCGGCGTGAACGGCCGCTATGGGCAGTATCCCCAGCGCCAGCGCGATCAGAGGCCCGCCCCACGACCAGCGCAGCAGATCGCGCACACGGGCGCGGATATCGGCGTTATCGGCCTGGTACATCTGGCCGGACTGGTCCAGCGGGGCGGGCGCGGCTGACAGCGCGTCCAGCTCGCGGGCCTCGCGGCGGCGTTCCAGTATGTGCCACGCTCCGGCCCCGGCGAACACCGCCCCGCCGCCGATCGTAAGATACAACCAGTAAGGCTCCAGCGCGAGTATCCGCGCGACAAACCCCAGCCACGGCGCGAGGAACACGATCCGGTCCACGGGCAGGAACCTCGCCGTCACGCCAGCCAGCGCGACAATCAGCCCGACCGCGCAGGCCAGTCCCGATAGGAACCGCTTCATTGCCATCAACCTCCTACCGCGCTGGATCGGCGACACCCATATATCGACATTATACCACGGGACGAGCCGTGAGCGCAAGGGTTACCTCGATGTAAATAATTACCGTTCTCGTAAAGTTATTTGACGAAATTGTCAAGAACGCGTTGACAAAAACTGGAAGGTAGTTTATAATAACTGGGATTGGGGACGCGTCGCGGCCCGCGCGATGGAAGGGCGGGCGCGTGGGCGAGAAGCCGTTCCACACGGGCGAGGAGATGGTCCACACGGGCGAGGAGCTGTTCCGGCTGGAGGGCGTCAGCAAGTCATTCCCCGGCGTGAAGGCGCTGGACAACGTGTCGTTATCAGTCAACAAGGGCGAGGTCCACGGCTTGGTAGGCGAGAACGGCGCGGGCAAGTCCACGCTGATGAAGATCATGACCGGGGTCTACCACGCCGACGCGGGACAGATATATATAGAAGGAAAGCCCGTGAGGGTGGATTCCACGCGCAAGGCGCAGGAGCTGGGCATCGCCATAATCTTCCAGGAGCTGAACCTCTGCCCGCATCTGACCGTCGCGGACAACATCTTCATAGGTCGGCCAAGAATGTCAGGCCCGATGATCAACGACCGCGCGATGCACGCGCAGGCGCGAAGGATACTCGACGAGCTGGGCATCGGGATCAACACCCATACGGTCGCGCGCCAGCTGAGCGTGGCGCAGCGGCAGATGGTCGAGATAGCCAAGGCCATCTCGATGAACTCGCGCATACTCGCGCTCGACGAGCCGACCGCCACGCTCACCGAGAAGGAGATCGCGCAGCTGTTCGCGATCATCGGGACGCTGCGCGCCAAGGGCGTGGGGATGGTCTACATCTCGCACCGGCTGGAGGAGCTGGGACACATCTGCGAGCGGGTCAGCGTGCTGCGCGACGGCCAGTATATCGGCACGCGCTTCCTAAAGGATATCACCACGCAGGAGCTGGTCGGCATGATCGTCGGCCGCCCGATGACCAGCAAGTTCCCCAAGCACGAGCGCAAGATCGGCCCGATCGCGCTGGAGGCGCGGGGCGTGCGCCGCCGCGATAAGCTCAACGCGTCGCGCTACAAGGTTGACGTGGACCGCGTATATGTTAGGAGCGGCGAGATACTGGGCGTGGCCGGACTGGTGGGAGCGGGACGCACGGAGATCATGCGCTGCGTGTTCGGAGCGGACAGCGCGGAATCGATCGAGCTGGAACTGGACGGCAAGCCCGTTAAGATAAGATCGCCCGGCCAGGCCATCGCCCACAAGATCGGCTACGCGACGGAGGACCGCCGACGCGACGGGCTGTCCCTGACGCTCGACGTGCAGTATAACATCAACATGGCGTATCTGCCGCGCCTAGCCAGGTTCGGGTTCATAGACGACAGGGCCGGGGCGAGGAACGCCGAGCAGTACCGCCAGCGCCTGCGCGTAAAAACCCCCAGCCTGCGCCAGATAACCCGCTACCTGTCCGGCGGCAACCAGCAGAAGGTCGTGCTGGCCAAGTGGCTGTGCAACAACGTGCGCGCGCTGATCATCGACGAGCCAACGCGCGGCATCGACGTGGGAGCGAAGTACGAGGTGTACGAGCTGCTCAACCAGCTGAGCGACGCGGGGGTCGCGATAATAATGATATCGTCCGAACTGCCGGAGATACTGGGCATGAGCGACCGCGTGGTGGTCATCCACGAGGGCAAGGTCAACGGCGAGCTGGACGCGAAGCGCGCAACCCAGGAGGAGATACTCTACCTAGCGGCGGGCTACAACCTGCTCGAGGGCAAGGCCGCGCCGACACTAAGCGACAGGAGCGCGGCCGCCGTATGAACGCTTCGATAAACGCGGGCCAGCCAAGGACGGGATCATTCAGCAACCTGAGCGTCGCGACCAAGAAGGCGATGCTGTCAGGATCGGTGCTGGCGCTGCTGTACGCGGTGTTCGCTATCAGCAACCGCCAGTTTTTGGGGCGCGGCAACCAGATCAACATGCTCCAGCAGATAGTCACCTACTCGATAATCGGGTACGGCCTGACATTCTGCCTGATATGCGGCGGCACGGACCTATCGGCGGGATCGTCCATGGCGCTGGCCGGGATCATGGTCGTGTGGATGCTGCGGGTCGGCGTGCCGATATGGGTGGCGATCCCGCTGGCGCTTAGCATGGGCATACTGACGGGGATACTCAACGGGTTCACGATCGAGATACTGGGCGTGGTGCCGTTCATCGCGACGCTGGGCACCCAATGGGTGTACAGGGGCCTGGCCAACGTGCTGATCAACGGCAACCCGATCTACACGCGCGACATCCCGTCCCAGGCGGCGCAGGACGCGTTCTATGTTCTGGGCGGCGGGCGAACGAGCTTCTGGCTGCCGTACAGCGTCATCATCACGTTCGTGTATGGCGGGCTGCTGGCGCTTGTGCTAAGCAAGTCGAAGGTGGGCCGCCAGATATACGCCTGCGGGTCGAACCCCGAGGCCGCGCGGTTATCGGGGATCAACACGGTCGGCACGCGCATGTTCGCTTACTGCGTGTCGGGTTTTTCGGCGGCGCTGTGCGGGATACTGGTCTCCTCGCGCCTATCCAGCGCCCAGCCCACGGCCGGGACCGGGTACGAGCTGGAGGCGATAGCCGCGGCCGTGCTGGGCGGGGTGTCGGTCAACGGCGGCGAGGGCAGCATCCTCAACGCGATGATAGGCGCGTTGATAATGGGCGTGCTGCGCAACGGGCTTAACCTGTTCCGGGTCAACTCGTTCTGGCAGCAGGCGATCGTCGGGTTTATCCTGGTCGGGGCGTGCGCGATCGAGGCGAGACGGCATCGGCAAAGCGCGTAGGGGACGTCGCGACCGAGTGGGACACGCCGCCGGGCGATCCAGGCGAGGCGCGAACGCCAAGCGCGCGACGCGATGTTGGATACCCGTATAACAACGGGGTTCACATAAGTAAAAGGAGGGCTTGCCACATGAGGAAACTTACCGCCCTGTTGATCGCGCTGGTGATGGTCGTCGCCATGACCACCGCCGCGAGCGCGGAATCCAGTCCCAAGAATATCGCGGTCATCATCAAGGCGCTGGGCAACGCGTACTGGGCCGTGCTGCAGTCCGGCGCGACCAAGGCCGGCGAGGACTTCGGCGCCAACGTGACGATCCAAGGAATCCCCAACGAGGTGGATATCGAGGCGCAGCTCACGATGCTGCAGAACGCGGTCTCAGCCCAGGCCGACGCGATCGTGATAGCCGTGGCCGACAGCCAGTCGGAGGCCAACGCGGTGTCCGACGCGTACAAGTCGGGCATCCCCATCGTCATGGTCGATACCAAGGCTACGACGGAGGATTACAGCGCCGCGCTGCTGACGGATAACGTCAAGGCGGGAGAGCTTGCGGCGGCCACGCTGATCGAGAAGCTGAAGCTGCGCGTGTCGCAGGACGAGGAGGCCGAGATCGCCATCCAGATCGGCTCGACCGGCTCGCAGACAATCAAGCTGCGCGTCGAGGGCTTCGAGGCGTATTGGGCCGCGAACGCGCCCGCGACCTGGAAGCTGCTGACCGACGACATAAAGGTCAACGACGGCGACATCTCAAAGGCGATCCAGTTCGGGCACGACTTCCTGACCGCGTACCCGAACCTGAAAGGGTTCTTCTCGCCGAACAACGGCTCGACGGTTGGATTCGCCACCACGCTGATCGAATCCGAGCGCAAGGACGTCACGATGGTGGGCTTCGACTTCTCGCCTGAGATGGAGAAGATCATCCGGGACAGCGACTATAACGTGGCCACCATGCTGCAAAGACAGTACCTCATGGGCTACGACGGCGTGCGCATAGCCCTCGAGCTTGCGAACGGCGGGACGGTCGAGACGAAGGATATCGATACCGGCGTCATGGCCGTCGATTTCGAGAACGTTGACAGCGACGAGGTCAAGGCGGCCGCCGGGGTGTGATCGTGTGATCGGCGCGGCGGCGTGATCGACCCGACGGGCGCTACAAGCGCAAGCCCGCCGCGCTGACCTGCCGCTAACCCTGCCGTTGACCTGCCGCGCGTTCCAGTCCCCTCCTCGAAGCCTGTCGGGTAGTTGAGGAGGGGCTGTTCCTTTGCGCTCAACCTCCGAAGCCATTGGGGAGGTTGGAGGGCTTACTGCCTACGCTCAATCCCCGCGAAACGCCGGACGGTTGTGCGCGTTCCGAACCATGCCGCGCGTTAATCCAATGCCGCGCGTTCCAGACCCGTGGCGCGCGGTCTCTCCCGTGGCGCGAGGCAGGGCTTTGCCGCGCCTTAGTGAAGGCGGGAGGATTGGAACGTCGCGGCAGGATACGGTCGCGGCAAG
>JAISWI010000051.1 GCA_031270865.1 Oscillospiraceae bacterium | reverse complement strand
GGCTGGGTTTCGGAGACGAGGCCCGGGGGACGCGGGGCTCTGCCCCGCACCCCGCAAGGGGGTTTCACCCCCCTTGACCCCCTGACCAGCGTGACGCTGGACCCTCGTGGCCAGGGTAGATTGTTCCTCCATGAAGGCCGCGGCAAGCGCCGCGGCCTTTCTGTGTTACGAGTTACTTATTCGCCGCCAGATACGCGTCGTACGCCTTCTGGTACAACCCAACGTAATCGGCTGTGCCCAGCGACTGGGCCTGGCTCTCGAACGTGGCCCACGACTCATCGGTCACTCCGTTGACGATAAAGTTGCTGATCGACTCCTTCATGAAGGTCTCGATCTGCGCGAACAGCCTTGCCAGCTCCTGCGCCTCGTCGTTGCTCGGCTTGACCAACTTATACAGATAGTAGAACGATGCCGGCTCCAACACTCCAGCGTCGGCGTAATCCTTCGCGTAGCCTGCCCGCTCAATCCTGTGCGGAGGCAGCGTGAAGATATCGAAGTAGTAATCGCCCGGCGCGAAGAACTGCCCGTGCGTTACCGGAACAACGCTGTACAGCCCGTTGTTCTCCGGGACGCTCAGCACCTCATACTTCCCGGTTTCAGCGTTCAACCCTAGTGTCGGCTCGATCGGCGCGCCTTCATACAGCGGCCCGTTGATGGACTGCAGCATGGTTTCGGTCTCGAACTGCGCGTCCAGCCAGCGCAGCGTCTCGGGCACATGCTCGTTGGCTATGGTCAGCAGCGCTCCCTGTGTCGGCAGCTCCAGTATTACTGGAACCTGAACGTCGAACCCTTCCGCCTTCGGCGGTATGATCGACACGAACTGCTCCGCTATCTCCGGCTGCAGCGCGGTGTTGATCAGGCGCAGGTATGTCGTATACCCGCTCTGCCCGGCGTTCATCTTAGCTCCCCACACGTTGGAATCCTGCGTAATCGATTCCGGATCAAGCAGCCCCTCGGCGTAGAGGGTGTGCAGCCATTCATTCGCCGCGCGGAATCCGGGCGCGTCGCCTATGAAGTACACGCTGTCATTAGCGTCTACCGCCGCGTATACAAACCGGTTCAGCGGTACGCCGAACGACGCGAAGTGGGTGTAGACGCCCTGTGTCTGGTGGATAAGGTCTGCCGCGGTCATGGGCAGCTCGTCCGCCTCGCCGTTGCCGTTCGGGTCGCCCGTCTTGAACGCGCGGAGGACCTCGGTCAGCTCGTCGATGGTCGTCGGGATCTCCAATCCCAGCTTATCCAGCCAGGTCTTGTTGATGAAGTGGTTGCCGTCGTGGTTGATGTTCTGAGCGGTCAGGTTGCCTATGAAGTAGCTGTGCCCGTCGGACGACGGGATCGACGCGTTCGCGTTGTTGAGCGGCAGGCGTTCCTTATAGGCTGGCATATACTGTTCGATCCCATCTTCCAGCGGGATCAGTATGCCCTGGGCCACGCCGTACTCCTCGACGTCGACCGTGCCAGTCGCGCCGCCGATGATCAGGTCGGGATAGTCGCCCGAGGCGAACATCAGGTTCGTCTTGGTCTGCCAGTCGCCGTCCTTAATCGGCTCGAACTCGATGTGGATACCCGTCTTCTTCTCCAACTCCGTGTAGAACCACAGGTTGTCGAAGTCCACCTGCTGGTTTTCCAGCTGGTACTGAACCGCGCGGAGTGTCAGCGTCTCGTCAACGATGGGATAGCCCTCTTCGTTGAACGCGGCCGCGACGCTCATCGGCGCGATGAGCATGGCCGCCAGCAGCAGCCAGATAATGGATTTGCGCATAGTACACCCTCCTTTTATCGTTACCCTTTCAGGGAACCGATCATAACACCCTTGACGAAATACTTCTGCATGAATATATACAGCAGTACGGCTGGGGCGGTCGAGACCACGATGCAGCAATACTTCGCGACGGCGGCCTTGCGTATCGCGTCGGTCATGCCCTTCGTGTCGTTGGCGTAGGCGGAGAAGAACGCGTCGCTGGAGGTGGACGTGGTCAGCGAGGCGAGCACCTCGCGCAGGATCGTCTGCAGCGGCAGCTTGGCGCGGTCACGGATGTATACCAGCGCGGTGAAGTAGTCGTTCCACCTCGCCACACCATAATAGACACTTAAAACCGCGATAATCGTCCCGGATAATGGTAGAACTATCCGGAAAAAGTAAACAAAGTGCGTCGCGCCGTCCACGACCGCGGCCTCGTACAGGTCTTCGGGCAGCGTGGACTTGATGTAAGTCCGCGCGACCATCAGGTTCCAGACCGACACGCAGTTGATGATGATCATGATCGCGCGGGTGTTGTAAAGCCCCATGTCCTTGAGCGTGATGAACGTGGGGATAAGCCCGCCCGTGAAGAACATCGTGAACACGATCAGGAAGTTGAAAAGCCCCTTGGCCAGGAACCGCCGCGAGAGCCCGTAAGCCGCCATCATCGTGACCACAAGGCTGAGCGCGGAACCGCCCAGCGTGTAGATTACGGCGTTGGCGTATGAATTCCAAAGGTCGCGGTGCTGGAATACCGCCTCATACCCGATCAAAGAGAAGTCGACGGGCTTGAGCAGCACGCGCCCCATCATCACGGCGTCCGGGTCGGATACGGAGGCGATCAGTATCAGGTACAGCGGGTACAGCACGATACCCAGCGCGATGATCCAGAACGCCAGGTTCAGCCAGTTGAATACCCTGTCGCCGCGCGTGTCGCGTATCTTCGCCTTCATCCTTGTATCACCCCGATCAGAACAGGCTGGTTTCGCCGACGCGCCGGCTCAGCCAGTTCACTGACATTATCATAACGAAGTTGAGCAGGTTCACGCACAGCCCGATAGCGGATGTGTACGAGTACTGCGCCTTCTCCATGCCCATCCGGTATACGTAAACGCCGATTATGTCGGATACGGGCGTGTTGCCCGAAGTGGACATCAGCAGCGCCTTGTCAGTGTTGGAACCCATCAGGCTGCCGGCGTTAAGGATCAGCATCATCGTGCATATGGGCAGGAGGTGAGGGATATCCACATGGATGATCTTCTTGACGCGGGTAGCGCCGTCGATAGTGGCGGCCTCGTATATCTCAGGGTTGATTGAGGAGAGCGTGGCAAGATAGAGGATCGTGTTCCAGCCCGAGTGCTGCCACAGGTCGGACATGATGAAAAGAGAACGGAACCAGCGCGGCTCGATCATGAAGTAGGTGGACGTGCCCATAAGATGGTTAATGATCCCGTTAGTGGGCGAGAGGAACAGGTAGAGCATGCCCGCCATGACTACAGTGGAGATGAAGTGCGGGACATAGATGGCCGTCTGGGTGAAGGACTTGAAGCGTTTATGCTGGAGCTGGTTGAGCAGGATCGCCAGGAATATGGGGAGCGGGAACCCCCACAGCAGGCCGTAGAGGTTGAGCAGGAACGTGTTGGCGAACAGGCGTGGAGCGTAGTACGAGGAGAAGAAGTCGCGGAAGTTCTTCAGGCCGACCCATGCGCTGCCTGTGACGCCGAACGCGGCTTTATAGTTGCGAAACGCGATCTGGATGCCGTACAGCGGTCTATAGTTGAACACAAAGAAGAACGCCAGCGCGGGCAGCAGCAGAACGTAAATCTGCCAGTCCGTCTTTAGTCTGACGCCTATGCCCCGCAGCCAGTGGTCAAGGCCGCGTTTCTTACCGAAGCTTAGTTCCATGAGCATCACCTTTCCGGCAGTATCCTCACCCCCAATTATACCATATAATCCCTTCGTATGGAAGAGATAAATTTTTGTCATTTTTGTTGAGTGTGCTAACGGGCAAGCGCGAATCATGGAGGAACAATCCATCCTGGCCACGAGGGTCCAGCGTCACGCTGGTCAGGGGGTCAAGGGGGGTGAAACCCCCTTGCGGGGTGCGGGGCAGAGCCCCGCGTCCCCCGGTCGAAACCAACAAACCCCAGCCCCGCAGGGCATAAGAAAACCTTATGGGCTTCGCCCTTTACGGGGTTTGCGTGGGGTTGGGTACGGGGGGGGGGGGGGGGGGCGCGCCCCCCCCGCCCGCGGGGCCCCCCGACCCCCCCCCACAACCAGAACCACGCCCCCCCCGCCCCCGGGGGCCCCGGGCGCGGGGGGGGGGGGGGTCCGGGGGGTCCCGCCCCCCCGCGGGGGCCCCCCCCCCCCCCCCCCGCGTCCCTAACCCAGCGTAAAGGGCGAAGCCCATAAGGTTTATCTATGCCCTGCGGGGCTGGGGTTTGTTGGTTTCGACCGGGGGACGTGGGGCTCCGCCCCACACCCCGCAAGGGGGTTTCACCCCCCTTGACCCCCTGACCAGCGTGACGCTGGACCCTCGTGGCCAGGGTAAGTTGTTCCTCCATTCAACCCTTCAACCCCGACGCCATCACGTTAGACGTAATCTGACGCTGAAACACAATGAATAACACAATCGGCGGCAGAATCGAGAACACTGTCGCCCTAAGCACCTCTATCGCCGTCACCCCCGCAGTCGCTACCCTGAACTCAAATAACCTAACCATCACCGTCGCCCTCCGCGAGTTATTCAGCAGCAAATACGGCAGCAGGAAGTCGCTCCACGCTCCGTTTACCGTGAATATCAGCACAACCATATTGATCGGCATCGACAGCGGCGCCACAATCCTAAAAAACATCTGCAGGTTCGAGCATCCGTCTAGCCTCGCGGCCTCGAACAAACTCCCCGGCATCGCGTCATAGAAATTCTTAAACAGTATAACCGTGAACGCGCTCGCGCCCACGCCCAACCACAGCGGCACAAACGACCTTGTCAGCCCCAGCCGCGTTAAATTTATGAACAGCGGCACAATGTTAATCATGCCCGGCAGCAGCAGGCTGCCCGTCACCAGCGCGTCGGCAACCTTCCATCCCCTCGGCTTTAACCTTGACAACCCGTACGCCATCAACCCATTGAACAGCAGCGCGCTCACGCAGCTGCCCATCACGGAATACAGACTATTCAGGTAATTCCTTGTGAACTTGGTCTGCCGCCACGTCTCTATATACCCCTCCATCGAGAAGCTGGCCGGTAAAAACGCCATGACCCATTTATTCTTTCCGTCTGGCCCGACTGTCTTTATCCCTCGCGTGAACTCCTGCATTGTCTTGAACCCGCCTAGTATTGTCCATACCAGCGGCGCTACCGAAACCACAATAGCCAGCAACGCGACGGCCATCATCACGGCATACGCGGCCGCTACGGGCGGCTTGCGCAGGTCATACTGGCGGATCAACCCGTCGGTCTTGCCGGAAACGCGGCCTCCGCGCGGCTTGCGCGTGTTACGCGTCTTACCAATCATTGCCTTACCGCCTCCGCTCAATACGCCTCGCTGGGTCTGCTGACGCGGTTGTATACCAGCGTCAGCGCCAGCAGTATGGCGGCGATGATAACCGACATCGCTGTCGCGTGGGAATAGTCGAACCTCTCGAACGCGTACCTGTACACCACCTGCATCATTGACACCGAGGCGTTATTAGGCCCGCCGTTCGTCATGACCAGCGGCTCGTAGAGTATCTGGAACACGGCTATGACCTGCAGAATCAGCAGCGTTCTTGCCAGGTTATAGATGTTTGGTATGGTGATATGCAGGACGCGGCTCCACACGCCCGCGCCGTCGATGATCGCGGCCTCGTAGTGCTGCGGGTCGATGCCCTGCAGTCCGGCCAGGTATATCAGCGCGGTCGAGCCAGCGCCGCGCCATGTCATCGTCAGCACGATTATCGGTATAACTATAGAAGGATTTGACAGGTATGTCGTCTTGGGCAAGCCCAGCGCGGCCAGCAGCATATTCATCCCTCCGGACGCCTCCGCGCCGAAGATGAACCGCCACAGCACGACCGTCGCCAGCCCTGGCACGATCACGGGCAGATACACCGCCGTCCGCGCGATGTTCTTGCCGACCATCATCTCGTTGATTATGACCGCCATGACGATCGGAACCAGAAACCCGATCAGCAGCGACCATAGCGTATACATGAAGCTGTTACGCGCCGACGGCCAGAAGTCCGGGTGGATCAGCATCTGCCTGTAGTTCTGGAACCCGACGAACCTGACCGTCGTCATCCCCTTGGTCTCAAAGAACGACAGGCGGATGCTCTCTATCAGTGGATCATATATATAGAACAGGAACAATACAGCGCACGGGGCCATTATGAACCACGCGCCCAGATCGTACTTCACGCGCGAGGCGCGGCGCAGCCTAACGCGCGATTGGGCGTCGCCGCCTGACAGCGCGAGTATCCTAGCGGAAAGCGCGAAGTACCACCCGGCGAACAGGCACACGATCCCCGCCGCGGCCAGCCAGCCTCCGTACGCCACGAACGCCGCGCCCGTCAAGCCCAACACGCCCGTTACCAGCCCCACCGCGCCCAAACCCAGCAGCGCCAGCGAAAACCCGCGCACCGCGATCACCTCCCCACAGAAAAAACCGGGGACGTCCGGCAAACGCCCCCGGCCAACCCATGTGTTACTTGTTGACCTGCTCGTCGAGCAGGGCCTGGAAGTTCGCTTGCGCGATATCCAGCAGCGCCTGCGGATCGGCGTTAGCGTCCACCACGACCGCCTGGAGCGCCTTGGTTAGCTCGGCGTACATGTCCTGCGTCTGCATCGGCTCCTCGGCCCGCAGAGCGCCGGGCTGGGTCGCGGCCTCGTAGTACGAGGCGTACAGAGCGGGATCCACGTTGACATACCGCGCGTACAGCTCGTCGATCATCGCGTTGTACTCTTCGTTTGTCCAGACGTTCAGGCCCTTCATCACCGGGATGCCGTTGGCCACGTTGGACTCATAGTCCGCTATGCGGCCCTCGCGGGCGATATCGCTGACCACTGGCGCGTAGCCCATGATCTCAAGATAGTCCAGGGCCGCGTTGATCTCGTCCTTGGAGGTTCCCTTCGGGAACACGAACAGGTTGCCGCCGGTAAGCATGACGGTCCCGGCGGGTCCCGCCGGCATGCCGATCATCATCAGCTTGTCGATGGGCAGGCCGTAGTTGGCGGTGGGCTGGGATACCGCGTCGTCGGCCGCCATATACATGGCGGCGGCTCCGGTGCCCAGCTGCTGGAACCCGGTCGCCCAGTTCTCGGCGGTCGGGTCGGCTGTCAGCGCGTCATACTCCCACTTCAGGTCCTTGACCAATTGCAAGGCTTTCACAACAGGCTCGTCGTTGAGGTGGGCTATCCACTTGCCGTCCTCCAGGGTTTGCATCCGCGCCCCGAACGACCAGGACAGGATAGTGAAATGCCATCCAGCGGCATTGTCAGCGCCCAGCAGCACGAACCCGGCCGCGCCGGTCTCATCCTTGATGGAGACCGCCGTCTCGACGAACTCATCCCACGTCTTGGGATACAGCGGAACGCCGTTCTCGTCGACCAGGCCCGCTTCCTCGAACAGCTCGACGTTCAGCATCATGCCCATGCCGTAGAAGTTCCTAGGCACGCCGTACACCCGGCCGCCGTACGAGGACGGACCGATGATCGCGGGGTTGATCTGTTCCAGCCAGCCGCGCTCTTCCAGGATATCGGTGATATCCTCCAGGAAGTCGTTGCCCGCCAGCTTGGGGATCTCGGTGAAGTACGTGGTGATGACGCTGGGGGCGTTGCCGCTCTCCAGCAGGGGCAGTATCGTCTGCAGGTTGAAGTCGTAGGGCGCGCGCTCAATGGTAACGTCCGGGTGAGCGGCCTCGAACGCCGGGATGAACGTATTCTCATGGGTCTCCACGCCGCGCTCGTCGGTATCGATCGGGTAGATGCCCAGCTTCAGCGTGGTCTCGGCCATGGCGCCGGCCGCGCCCAGCAGCAGCGACAGGGCAAGCGCGAGGGCTAACGGTTTCTTCATCAGGGTAATCCTCCTTAAACGGTTGAGCTTTATGGTTATAGACGCGCCGCCGCGCCGTTGACATCGCGGCGGATTGTATATAAATAATACCATCAGGTTTACCGGTCTGTCAAGCATTATTTCAGACAATTGGCTGGGATTTTCAGCCGATATGCCAGTATGAAGCCACAATGACCGCCGCGAGACGCGTCAGCAGCGCGTCCATATAGTCGTGTACGCTGGTTCCGTTAGTTGAACGGTTAACCATAGGCCAGACCTCCGCCGCCGCGCCAAAGATTAAGAATATGTGTATTTTTTAACAGATTTTGTCAATTCCTTGACAAATCCTGCCGTCCGCGTTAGGATCATCCGTATGACGGCCAGAGTAGTGGAACTGACGGTCCCGGCGCGGGAGGACATGCTGCTGATAGCGCGGATGACGCTGTCCGGGGTATGCGCGCGCTGCGGGTTCGGCCTGGATATGGTGGAGGACGCCCGCATCGCGGCGGACGAGGCGTGCTACTGTCTCATGCGCCAGCGCGAGCCCGTGGGATCGCTGCGCATGACCTGCCGCTGGGACGACGCGCGGCTGTCGATCGCGTTCGAGTCGGTAAGCGCGGAGGGCGGGGAAACCGGTTATGCCGACGATCCAGCCATTGACGCGGATGGCGTCGAGCTGGCGCGGAGCATACTGGAGACGCTGGTCACATCGGCCCGCCTGTCCAGCGACGGGCGCGGCGTCTACGCCATCCATATGGAGATGGACTACGCCGCCGGAGCCGCCGCAGGGGAACCGGGCCGTGGCCTCTGAACTAGCGCCAGCCGATCCCGAGGGACTGTGGGCCGAATACCGCCTCACTCGCGGGCTGGACGAGCGCAACGCGCTGGCTGAACACTACCTCTACCTGGCGCGGCGGATCGCGCGGCGGTTCTCCGGGCGCGGCGTGGAATACGACGACCTGCTGCAGGTGGCGTCGCTGGCGCTGATAGGCGCGTTGGAACGGTTCGACCACGAAAGGAACGAGCGGTTCGCCGCGTTCGCCGCGCCGACGATGGCCGGGGCCGTTCGCAACTACTTCCGCGACAAGGCGGGCGTATTGCGCCTGTCCCGCGGCCACTTCGAGATGTATGGCAGGATGCTCTCGGCGCGGGGCGCGCTGGCCGCGAGGTTTGGCCGCGAGCCTTCAGTGTTAGAGATCGCGCTGGAGCTGGACATCACGGAGGACACCGCGCTGGACATAATCGAGTCGCGCCGCGCGGTATCCGCGATATCGCTGGACGCGCCAGCCGCCGAGCCGGAGGACGGCGGACCCGCGCCGTTAGGCTCGGTAGTCGGCGCGGAGGAACCCGGCTACAACCGCGTCGAGGATCGCGATCTTCTCTCGCGCGCGTTGACTGGATTGCCACCCGACGACCGCAAGCTGCTGACGCTGCGCTTCGCGGACCGGCGCAGCCAGAGCGAGACGGCGCGGCGGATGGGATCATCCCAGGTACAGGTCTCGCGCCTGGAGCGGCGCATACTGAGTCGGCTGCGGGATGAGCTAAGGGATGAATTGGAGGAAAACAAATAGCGCCTTTGGTCGTTTATAATAGGTATGGACCCCAACCCAAGCCGGGAGGACGCCAATGAACCGCGAACCCATCCGCGCGGGCAGGCGCGGCGGCTCCAGCCGCAGGCCGCCGCCCAGGACTATCCCGGCGCGGCGCAGGCGCGGGAGACAGTCTACCCGCCTTAGCGGGCTGTTGCTTATTGTGGTGTTCGCGCTGGCCGGGGCGTTCGCGTGGCAGCTTAGCCAGACCGCGCTGCGCCGGACAGCCATCGTCGCCGCCGGGCAGACCGGGCGGACCTACGCGGTGGACGCGGTGATCATCCGCGACGAGACGCTGTTCGACACCGATAGCGCGGCGGGGCTGAAGTACCTCGCCGACGACGGCGCGATGGTCTCGCGCGGTTCCCAGATAGCCCAGGCGTACTCGTCCGCCTACAACCAGTCGGACGTGAACAACCTGAACAAGCAGCTGGAGAACATCAAGGCGTACTACCGGACGCTGCTGGACCAGAGCACCTACCCCGACACCCGCCTGACCGCGCTGGACGAGACCATCGACCTGCTGGTCAGCCAGGTACGCAAGGCGTCACAGACGGCCTCGGGCGGCGCGGCGTCGCTGCTGTCGCTCAAACGCCAGCTGGAACGCGCGATGACCGAAAGGCAGTCATACCTCAGGCAGAGGTTCCCCAACGACACCGCGCTCAACCGCTACACGGACGAGGAAAAGACGCTGCGCAAGCGCATCGAGAGCTGGACGATCACCTATATCGCGGACCGGCCCGGGTTAGTCAGCTTCTACCCCGACGGGTACGAGCGGGCGCTGTCAGGCGGGACGATCGAGGCGCTGACCCCGGCGGCGGCCCGGGCTGTGTGGAACGGCGCGCCGCCAGAACAGACAGCGGCGGAACGCGCCCGCTCGAAGGTATACAAGCTGGTCGAGCCGCAAGGCTTCTACGCCGCCGCGCTGAGCGCGGACAAGAACTGGAAGCCGCAGCCGGACGAGCCGTATAAGATCGCGTTCGAGGGACTGGAGGACATCGTCTACGACGCGAAGGTGACGACGACCACGCGTTCCGGCGGCGAGCTGCTGGTCAGGCTCTACATCGACGCGGACGTGTCGCCCGTTCTGGATACGCGCAGGGCCAAGGCGACAGTGGGCGAGATCGCGACGCGCGGCCTGTTGGTGCCCACGGACGCGCTAAGGGCGCAGGACGGTCAGACAGGGGTCGTGCTGGATATGGAGCCAGCCGTATTCATACCGGTGACGGTGCTGTCAAGCGACGCGAAGGAATCGATCGTAAGACCAGTGAACAGCGGCGCGTTGGTCGAGGGACAGAGGATCAGGCGATTCTAGTCAAGGGGGCGTTGGGTTGGGAAAGGATTCCGGCATACCGCTCGGCGGACAGGCGCGGGACCATCTCCGCGAGGAGATAGTTTTACGCGTGCGGGAGCTTAACGCGCGGCTCAAACAGAACGCCCGCGACCCGGATAACCCGCCGGGACTGCTGGCCGTAACGAAAACGGTTCCGGTCGAAGTGGCCGCGCTGCTGCCGCGCGATGGGATCGTTGGCGTGGGCGAGAACCGCGTTCAGGACATCCGCGCAAAAATGGCGCATGCCGTCGAATGTCGAGTCGAACAATACGATAATCTGCCGATTCACATGATTGGACGGTTGCAAACCAACAAGGTAGCCGATATAATAGGGAGGGTGACTCTGATCCAGTCGCTGGACCGGATAGCCCTCGCCAAAGAGATTGACCGCCAGGCCGGCAAACGCTGTATAACCGCCGGATGCCTGGTCCAGGTCAACATAGGCCAAGAGGCGCAAAAGGGCGGGGTTTCGCCAGAAGAAACCATGGACGCCGTTCGCGCGTTCGCGCGATTGCCAAACCTGCGGGTGGAGGGGTTAATGGCGGTACTGCCCCAATCGGACGATGAGGCGCTGCTTGGGCTGCTGTTCCGGCGTATGCGCGGTCTGTTCGACCGGATACGCGATGAAGCGATAGCCGGGGTGTCGATGGCGCGTCTGTCGATGGGCATGTCGGGGGACGCCATGATAGCCGCGCGGGAAGGCTCGACAATGGTTCGACTGGGCAGCGCGATATTCGGCCCGCGTCAGGGTGTGGGACAGCCTCCCAACCCAATCGGGGCTGCGGGACAAAGTACCGCGCCGGCGGCGCAAATACGTTAAGGGGGATCCGGACATGTCGCTTGGGGAGATGTTGCACCGGCTGGGATCAGCCATAGGCCTGTATCCCGAGGACCGGGCCCAGGATGATTACGACGATTATGACGAGCCATACGCCGAGGACGGCTTCGACCAGGACGAGTCGTACCGTGGCGCGGGCCGATCGAACGGATATTCAGCGCGACCAAGCGGGTCAGGCGGCGCGTCGTCGCGCAGGCCCGCGCCGCGTCCGGGTTACGGCGCGTCCGGCGCTTCGGGGTATGGGTTATCAGGCGCGTCCGGATCAGCCGGGTCGTATGACTCCGCGTCCTCCAGGCGTTCACCGATAGATAACGTCGTGCAGATGCCCTCGCGCGGGAATACCGGGACATCCGCCCGCGACGGGTCGTACAGCTCGCTGGGAGGGACTCCGGCGTCAGGGGCGCAGTCCGGGTCAGGCTCCGGTTACGCCGGGGCCGCGGGCGCGGGCGCCGCCTCGTCCAGGCACAGCGAGATCATCGTGTATGTAAGGCGGAAGGACGACGCGCAGCAGATCATCGGGTATGTGCTGGAAGAGCGCAGCGTCATTCTCAACTGCGAATCGATAGACGACGCGCAATGCCAGCGCGTGATAGACATGCTCGGCGGCGCGGCCTACGCGATAGGCGGGCATGTGCAGAGGGTATCGCACAGGAACTACCTGTTCGCCCCGGCAAACGTAGAGGTGTCAAGCTCCGACAGCCAGCCGGTGTCGCGCTACCAGGCCGCCGCTGCCGCGCAGTCCTGACGGGGAGGGGCATATGTTGTGGCTGGCGGCGGTGATAAGGGGCATAGCGCTGTTCGCGCAGCTGCTAGCGTTCGCGATGATTATCGACTTCGCCGTGATGTGGCTGCTGCCGCGCGGCCATCCGGCGGCGAAGTTGGCGTCAAGGTTGATTGACCCGCTGCTGGATCCGTTGCGCAGGTTCCTGAGTAAGCGGCTGGGCGGCGCGGTAAAAGGCGCGCTGGCGCGGCTGCCGATAGATGTGTCGCCGCTCGTCGCGCTGCTGCTGTTACAGCTGATAAGGGCGTTCCTGCTGCGGTTAGCGGCGTGGCTGTAACGCGTTTCATGGATACGCGCGGACTGATAAGTATATAATATGACAAGAAGTCATGATAAGGGGGCGGCGAGCGTGGCGGTTACGATCGCGATGATCGAACAAAAGGAGTTCCAGGTTGTGCCAAGCAATGGGTACGATCCGGACGAGGTGGATAGGTTTTTGGATGAGATAGTCGATGAGTTGGAGCGGCTGCAGAAAGAGATAAGGACACTGCGGCAAGAGCAGTCCTCGCCGTCCAGGAGGACGGTCGGAGGGGGGCCGGGCGGGTCGTCGTCGCCGTCAGAGGAGACGGTGCGCAGCATGCTGATGAACGCGCAGAGGGTATGCGACGACACGATCAGCGACTCGAAGAAACGCGCGGAGGAGACGCTGCGGCAGGCCCGCGACGAGGCCGACGAGATCATACGAACGGCGCGTTCCGACGAGACCGCGCTCAACGCGGAGAACGACGCGCTGCGCTCGGCGGTATCGGATTACCGAGCGAACTTCCGGCGGATGCTAGAAGACCAAATGCGCTGGCTGAAGGAAGAGGTCTGAGAGCGGCGCCAAAGCGCGGACACGCAAGCGAAAAACATGGAGGAACAACCTCCCCTGGCCACAAGGGTCCAGCGTCACGCTGGTCCCTCGTGGCGATGTGAGCGGCGAACTACTTAACAACATGTCCCCCAACCATCCAATACCGCATAAACCTTCCTCAAATGGGCAGACTATGGTATAGTCCACCATTACGAGGAGGGTTGCTATGTTTTCATCGTACCACGGCAAAGCCGGATGGCTGCTGATGGCGCTTGTCCTAACGCTCACTTTAGCCTCATGCGCCGTTGTCGAGCAGCCGCCGGAAGCTGTAGCCACGCCCGGCGTGGACGGCGGCCAAGCCGAGAAACCGCCGCTGCCCTCGCGGATCACGGAGTTCGACACCGAAGTCCCCATGATCAACGTATACGTAACCGACACCGGAACCGTCGAGAAGCAATCTATCGAGGATTACCTCACCGGCGTACTGGCGGGCGAGATGCGGAACGACTGGCCAATGGAGGCGCTCAAGGCGCAGGCTATCCTGGCTCGCACGTTCACGCTGCGATTCATGACGGAGAAGGAATCCAAGTACGATGGCGCGGACGTATCCACCGACATTGAGGAGGCGCAGGCTTACGACAAGAGCGGAGTCAACGAGCGCATCCAACAGGCGATTGACGAGACGCGCGGGACAGTCCTTGTGAGCGCGGGCGCGTCGGGCAGCGAGTTCCCTTACGCCTGGTTCCACGCGCATTCGGGCGGCAAGACCGCCCTGGCCAAGGAAGGCCTCGACTACGAGCAAGACGAGCCTACTTACACCACGGTCGCGGACGGCAACGAGTCCGAAGCCGCGCCGGAGGACGCGCGGCAGTGGACGGCGCAATTCAGTCCCGAGACCGTGATGCAGGCCGCGAACCTATCCGGCGGGATGTCCAGCATTGAGATTGGCGAGAAGGGCGAGTCTGGCCGGGCGTTGACGCTTATCATCAATGGCGAGAGCGTTAAGGCGCCGACGCTGCGCATCGCGATTGGCAGCACGGAGATGCGCTCCACGCTGCTGGACGAGGTGAAGCTGGAGGACGGCACGGTCACGATGTCCGGCAAGGGCTACGGCCACGGCGTGGGGATGTCGCAGTGGGGCGCGTACGGCATGGCGGAGTCCGGGAGCAGCGCTGAGGATATCGTCACGCATTACTTCAAAGACGTCAGTATAGTTAAGATGTGGTAAGGGCCAATCCTGCCCGGAAACCAGCCCCCGCGGACGGCGCGGGGGCTGTTCGGCTTATTGACACTCGAAGCGGGCCGGAGTATAATAAACGCGGGGAATAGGTAGGTGACGCGCCGCATGACGAACGGGACGCCGCCATTCAGGGCGGATGAGAGCCGCTATCGTTCGATTGAGATAACGGACGATTATATGTTTATGACCGTTCTGTGCCAGCATCCGGAGATATGCGTTTCACTCCTGCGGGCCATGCTCCCTGACATCAATATCAATCATGTAGAGTACAAGCGTCTGGACGAGATGGTCGTTGGCTCCAACCAGCCGAACATACAGCAAACGATTCCGCCCGGAACGGACGCGCGCGGGGTGCGTCTGGATGTATTTTACGACGACGGCGCCCACATGTTCGACGTTGAGATGCATAACGGCAGGAACGGCAAAGACCTCGACCTGCCAAAACGCACCCGTTACGCCCACAGCGCGATTGACGTGACCGCGCTTAAACACAGCGAGGGTTACGGCAAGCTCAGGCCGTGCTACGTGATATACATCTGTACGTTTGATCCGTTCGGCAAAGGTTTGACGCGGTATACCGTCCGCAACCAGATCGCGGAAGATCCGAACATTGAGTATAACGACGAGGCCTACACGCTGTTTTTCAACGCGAAGGGCACGCGCGGCGAAGCATCGGACGCGATGAGGGAGATCCTGTCGTATATCAAGGATCCCAGGTCGTATCCTATTGACAGGACGGACATTGACGTAATCAAGCGGATTGACGAGGCGGTGAGGTTCAACCAGCATAGCCCGGATTGGAGGTTGGGGTACGACATGATGTTTTTGAGCCAGTACGACGCCGAACAACGTGGGATGAGACGGGGGATAGAGCAAGGGATTGAGCGAGGGATAGAGCAAGGGTTAGCGCAAGGGATAGAGCGGGGGATAGAGCAAGGGATTGAGCGGGGGATAGAGCAAGGGATAGAGCGAGGATTAGCGCTGGGTGCTAAGGAAAACCAGCGCAATACAGTGCTTCGGATGCTCAAAAGGAATAAGCCGCTGGAAGAAATCGCCGAAGACACAGGCCTGACGTTGGAGGAAGTTCACAGTATCAAGAGTGGACAATCCAGCATAGCGTAAAAGGTGGCTGTCCGCGGCCGCCCCGCCGCCGCGCGCCGCTTCCTAAGGTAAGGCGACAAAGTTGATATCGCGCCAGGAACGCGGTCAACCAGCATAGCCCGGATTGGAGGTTGGGGTACGACATGATGTTTTTGAGCCTGTACGACGCCGAACAACGTGGGATGAGGCGGGGGATAGAGCAAGGGTTAGCGCGAGGGATAGAGCAAGGGTTAGCGCTGGCTGTTAAGGAGAACCAGCGCAATATCGCGCTTCGGATGCTCAAAAGGAATAAGCCGCTGGAAGAAATCGCCGAAGACACAGGCCTGACGTTGGAGGAAGTTCACAGTATCAAGAGTGGACAATCCAGCATGGCGTAAAGGGCGGCTGTCCGCGGCCGCCCCGCCACCGCTGGTGGCTTCCGAAGGTAAGGCGACAAAGTTGATATCGCGCCAGGAACGCGGTATACTCGTACCCGGCAAGCACAGCGTCATAGTATAGCGGAGGACAATCCATTGAGCCATGATACACACGCCGCCAAGGTCGCCCTGATCACCGGCGGTTCCAGCGGCATCGGACAGGGCATCGCCATCGTCCTCGCGGAGCATGGTTACGACGTGGCGATCACCTACAACCGCAACCCCGAAGGCGCGGAGCAGACCCGCGGCGACATAGAGGCGCTGGGCCGCCGCTGCCTCATATACCAGGCCTCCTTCCAGGATACCAGCGCGCCCGCGAAGCTCGTCGACGAGGTTCACGCGGCGTACGGCAGGATCGACGTGATGTGCTGCAACGCGGCGAAGGACTCGCGCCACAGCATCCTCACCGTCACGCCCGAGGAGATCGAGGAGATGACGCGCGTCGATTTCGCGGGATACCTGCTGCTGGCCGGCGCCGCGGCGCGGCATATGGTCCGCGACGGGATAAAGGGGAGCATATTCTTCACGACGTCCACGCGCGGCGAACGCGCTTACGCCGAGGATGTGGTATATGGCGGGCTGAAGGCCGCTATCAACCGCTCTTGCCAGTCGATCGCGCTCGACCTCGCGCCGTACGGCATCCGCGTGAACTGCGTCGCGCCGGGAGCGACGCGCGTGCGCCCGAAGCGTGAGCCGCGTCCGGGCGAGATCGGGCTGGAGAAGGCCGTGCCGCTGGGCCGGATGGGAACGCCGCGCGATAACGGGGAGTTGGTCGCGTTCCTCGCGTCGGACAAGGCCGGGTATATCACGGGCACGACCATCCGCGTGGACGGCGGGCTGATACTGTCCGGGCCGCCGGAGGGTTGGGCCGAGGCGCATATAGTCAACCCGAACTGGACGAAACGGCACTATGATCGGCTGATGAGTGAGTATTGAAGGCGGGCTGTTCAGCGGGTAGTATCCACTGAACAGCCCATTTTTCTATAAAAAAATTCACTAAAACGCATTGATCTTAGGGCTGCAACCGCATAACCTCATCCTCGCTTAAACCCGTCGCCTCCGTGATAAACTCTATAGGAATACGTAGGCTTAATTACTATGGTTTCTCCCGTAACGGCCCTCACGAGGGGGCAGAATATCTCCTTATGCCCGCGCATTACTGAAAAAACCACATCGTTGGCCGGACGGAAGTGGTCGTGATAGTTCAGTCTCAGGGGCGTGCCGTCCACTCTATCTATCCCCTCCCACGCTTATTCTATCAGGTTCCGCGCTGACTGTCAATTATAAAGCCATATCGACAGAAAGGGAGCCGACCGGACGAAACCTCCAGTCGGCCCCTTGGCGCGGAAGGGACGGTAGCCCTTCCTTAAACAGGACAGCGGTCGGGATGGCCGCCGCGCCGGAGCGCTGTCCGCCGCAGTGACGCGAGGCTGGCGCGTTTCGGATTAGGAGGGCGTTCGCCCTGCCGTTCCGGTTGGGAGGGACTATGTCCCGATCCCGTTCGCGCCCATCGCCTAATCAGGGAGGGTTCGCGGTCGACCAGCGGTATACATCGCGGATTCCTAAGAATCCTTGCGCTTGGCCGGGCGCCGCGCTTCCTGAGAGCGCCATCCCGTCATTCATTCGCTTCGGGTTCGGTCCCGACCTGGCGGATTACTCCGCCAGGCCCGCGGGGCAGGCGTTAACCCGCGCCGCCTGTGACCCGAAACCCGCGCTTAACGTATTACTGGCCGCTGATGCTGCGCTCAGCCTGCTCGATGAGGCGCTTGACCATGTAACCGCCGATATACCCTGCCTGGCGGCTGGACAGGTCGCCGTTGTAGCCCTGCTTGAGGTTGATCCCCAGCTCGCTGGCGATCTCATGCTTCATGTTGTTCAGGGCGTCACGCGCCTCGGGGACCATGGTGGTTCCCGTCGAGGTTGAGGAAGCGGCGGCCTGAGCCTGAGCCGGCTTCGGATACTGGGTGGACGCCTGGTTCTGATTGAACATTGTCGTTCCTCCAACTAATGATGTTTGTCACTGCCCATCCTGGGGTTGCCGTGGGGCGGGGCGAATCCCCGTCTCCCGAATGGTTACTTGCCCGCAATCTGCCGTTCGGCCTGTTCGATCAAGCGTTTGACCATAAAGCCGCCGACATAGCCGTTCTCGCGCGAAGTCAGGTCACCGTTGTAACCTTGCTTCAGGTTGATGCCCAACTCACGCGCGATCTCGAACTTCATGTTGTCCAGGGCCGCTTTAGCCCCCGCAACGTTGACGCTCGCCGTGCTTGCCATGCTGTTTCACCTCCATTCCGGGTAGTCACGTGGACTATTGTTCCACGTTTCAGCGGGAATACGCAGGCAATTATTAGAAGCCGCCTTGTCCTTATCCCCGCCATCGCGCCGTCCCTGACGGCGAAGCGGCCGCCTCGACCGCTCGTTTGCGTCTGTCACCCGCGAACAGAATCAGCATGACCTTTTTCAGCGCGGCTTATGAGTGGAAATGATTGTTACAAAAGTTAACGAAAGACAGCGCGGAACAATGAAAACAAGGCAAAAATCTGAACAATGGACGCGCGGGCTTGACATCGCGTTACGAAATGGTAAAATACCAGCGAGGGGTGATTAATATGAATGAGCCGCAATACTCGCTGCTGACTGACGCCACGTGCGATTTGACGGAGGAATTCTACCGCGAGCTGGGCGTTGAGGTCATAGCGTTGGGATATACTATTAACGGCGTTGAGAAGTTCGACGGCCAGACGGAAGCGGAACAGTCGGGCGTTGGCGGGATGCGTGACTTCTATCAGGCGCTGCGCGAAGGGGCGCGGGCGACGACAACCCAGATCTCGACACAGCGGTATATTGAGAAGATGGGCCAGCTGCTCGAAAAGGGCGATGTGCTGTACATGGCGTTCTCGTCGGGACTTAGCGGGTCGTACCAGTCCGCGTGTTCCGCCGCGATGGAACTGCGCGAGACGTATCCCAACCGTACATTGTACGTGATCGACACGAAAGCCGCGTCACTGGGCGAAGGCCTGTTCGTCACCCACGCGTCGCAAAAACGCGGGGACGGTATGGATATCCACAGCCTCAAGAAGTGGATCGAGGATAACTGGCAGCGGTACTGCCACTTGGTCACGGTGGATAACCTGCGCCACCTCCGGGCGGGCGGGCGCATATCGGCAACGACCGAGGTGATCGGCAGCATATTCGACATCAAGCCGATGATCCATGTCGACCTTGAGGGGCATCTGGTAGCCAGCGGCAAGGTGCGCGGGCGGAAGCGCTCGCTGCGCCGGCTGGTCGAGCAGGTCAAGGAGGACATAATCGACCCGACCAGCCAAGTAATGTATATCTGCCAGGGCGACTGCATCGACGACGCGCGGTTCGTCAAGGACGCGCTGATCCGGGATGTCGGCGTAAAGGATGTGAGGATTGGCTACGCTGGTCCGGTGATAGGCAGCCATACTGGGCCAGGCGTGATCGCGGTCTTCTTCGTGGGTAAGGGGAGGAAGTAAGCGGGCGTCCGCCGCGGCTGTTGGCAAACCTTGCTCCTTCTGATAATATTGGTAAGTCTCGCCTCGTCTGTCCTCGCGGCGGGATTCGTATCGCCACCTCTGTCGCCTACGAGGGGATTCGTTTCGCCCCTCTGTCGCCTGAGGGTGACATCTCCGCTATAGGGACGACAAGAGGTTTGGATCGGCGGGGGTTAGGCGCGAGGTACCTTCTGTCGTTGTGCGCAACATCTCCACTATAGGGACGACAAGAGGTTTGGATCGGTGGGGTTAGGCGCGAGGCACCCTCTGTCGGTGCGGTGACATCTCCCCTATAGGGGCGACAAGAGGCTTGGATCGTCGCTTCGTCGAGATAGTTGCGCTGTTATGGTGGAGTAGGAGTTAACTATTCACTAAACACCGTACCCTACCTCTTGTTGCCCCTTTAGGGGAGATGTCGCCCTCAGGCGACAGAGCGGACAAGGCGTATCCCATCACAACCAACAGAGCGGGCGAGATGAATCCCGCTACAACCAACAGAGCGAGCGAGGCGTATCCTACCGCGAGGACATAAGGTGATGACACGAATCCCCCAACAGTCAGCAGAAGGACAAGGCAAGACCACCAACAAACAACAGGAAAACTAAACAAATCCTACCACAACCAACAGAGTGGGCGGCGCGAATCCCACCGCAAGGACATAAGGCGACGGCGCGAATCCCCCCAACAGGCAACAGAAAGACAAGGCAAGCCCACCAACAAACAACAGGAAAACCAAGCGAATCCCCCCACAACCACCATCTCGACCTTCGCGCCCCCCGCCGCGCCGACATCCTCCCATCCTCAGGCCAGCAGCGCGTCGAAGAGATTCATCTGGCTGGTCTCAGGCAGCCCCGCAAGGCAGCCTTGCGCCCGAAGCAGGTCCACCACCGCCGACGACACGCGCGAGCGCTCGCGCAGGTCCTCCGCGGACAGGAACGGCCTCTCGCTACGCGCCGCGATGATCGACTGCGCCGCCGACAGCCCAAGCCCCGCCAGCGCGGTGAGCGGCGGGCGTATCCCGCCAGCCTCGACACGGAACCTGTCCGCCGCCGACTCGTATAGGCCGACAGGCAGGAAATGTATACCGCGCAGGCTCATCTCCAGCGCTAGCTCCAGCATCGTGATCTGGTCCTTCTCCTTGGCCGTCAGGTCGCGAAGCCGCTCGTTGAGCCGGGCCAGCTGTCCGCGCAGTCCGTCCTCCGGCAGCAGCATCACCGCCGCGTCAAACCCTACAGCCCTTATTGTGAAATACGCGCAGTAGTACGCCTCCGGCTTGTATACTTTAAACCAACCAATCCTTAGCGCCATCGTAACGTACGCTACGGCGTGACCCTTGGGGAACATGTACTTTATCTTCCGGCATGAATCCATGATCCAGCCGGGCACGCGCGCGTCCAGCATCGCCCGCTCCATGTCGGGGTTCAGGCCCTTGCCCTTGCGCACGGATTCCATCGTGTCGAAGGCCATCTTGGTGTCCACGCCGCTTAGTATCAGGTAGTTCATGATGTCCTCGCGGGTGCAGATGCACTCGCGAAGCGTCGCCGTGCCGGAACGCGTCAGCTCCTGCGCGTTGCCCGACCATACGTCCGTGCCGTGCGACAGCCCCGATATCCTCACCAGCTCGTCCATCGTGCCGGGCCGCGTCTCCTCTAGCATCTGCCGGACAAACCGCGTGCCGAACTCCGGAATGCCGTATGTGCCGGCCGTGGTATCCAGCGCGCGTTCCTCGATCCCCAGCGCCTCGGTCGACGTGAACAGGCTCATAACCTTCGCGTCGCCCAGCGGTATGTTCAGCGCGTTGACGCCGGTCTGGTCCTCCAGCATCCGGATCATGGTCGGGTCGTCGTGGCCCAGTATGTCAAGCTTTACTAAGATGTCGTGCATCGACGCGAAGTCGTAGTGAGTGGTGACCGTGTCGCTGTCCGCGTCGTCCGCCGGGCGCTGCACGGCCGTGAACTGGCATATGTCATAACCTTTCGGCAGCACGACCATCCCGCCGGGGTGCTGGCCCGTCGTGCGCTTCACGCCGACACAGCCCAGCGCGAGGCGCTGTTTCTCCGCCGCCGTCAGCTGTAACGAGCGTTCCTCCGCGTATTTGTTAACTATATACAGCGCGGTCTTCTCGGCAAGCGTGCCGATCGTGCCCGCGCGGAACACATGCCCCTCCCCGAACAGCGCCTCGACCAATTTATGCGCCTGGGCCTGGTACTCGCCGGAGAAATTCAGGTCGATGTCGGGCACCTTGTCGCCCTCGAAACCCAAGAACACCTCGAACGGTATGTCGTACCCGTCGCGGGACATGGCCGCGCCGCAGTCCGGGCAGTCCCGGGGCGGCAGGTCCACGCCCGTGCCCGCGCCGATATCCCGGGTTTCGAAGTCCGACCGGCGGCACGACGGGCACACATAGTGCGGCGGCAGCGGGTTGACCTCGGTGATCCCGTTCATCGTGGCGACAAGCGACGAGCCGACCGACCCGCGAGATCCCACCAGATAACCATCCTCCAGCGACTTGGCGACGAGCTTGCGCGCGATGCTGTACAGCGTGGCGAAACCATATCCGACAATAGCCTTCAATTCCTTCGCCAGGCGTTTCTCGACAATGACCGGAAGCGGGTCTCCGTAACGCGCCCGCGCCGCCTCGCGCGTCCTCTCCGTGATGTCGGCGGCGGCCTCGGGCCATTCGGGTTGGAACGTCCGCTTGCCCTGCGGGTGGGCGGGGAACAGCCTCACCGGTTCCAGCGACCGCGCGATCCGGCGCGGGTTGTCTATGACCACCTCCCGCGCCTTCGCCTCGCCCAGATAGGCGAACTCGCGGAGCATTTCGTCCGTCGTCCGGAAATACAGCGGGGCCTGCGCCGCCGCGTCCTTGAACCCCTTGCCGGCCATGACCACCGATCGGTAACGCGCGTCGCCGGGGTCCAGGAAGTGCGCGTCGCCAGTGGCGGCTACGGGCTTGCCCAGCGCGTCGGCCAGCGCGATGATCCGGCGGTTGATATCGCGCAGGCCCTCTATATCCTTCACGCGGCCCTCGCGGATGAGGAACTCGTTGTTCCCGTCGGGCATTATCTCAAAGAAATCGTAGAACGCGCCGATCCCGCGCAGCTGCGCGTCGTCCTTGCCGTCCAGCGCGGCGCGGTACAGCTCCCCGTTCTCGCACGCCGTGCCCAGGACCAGCCCGTCCCGCAGGCGATCGAGCAGCGAGCGCGGTATCCTGGGCCGCTGGTTCGTGAAGTAGCGCAGATGCGCCTCGGAGATCAGGCGGTTAAGGCGCGTCATGCCGTCCTGGTTCTTTACCAGAATGGTTATGTGGTAACTGCTTCCCAGCGACGAGCCGCCGCGCAGCCCGTTGAGGCCGTCGAGGGTCCTCGCGCCCTTCGCGCGGCACTGCTCCAGCATTATCGACAGCGCCTTGGCCGTGGCCCGCGCGTCGTTGACGGCGCGGTGAGCGTCCTTGAGCGGGACGCGCAGGTATTTGCACGTGGCGGCGAGGCTGTGGCTCTTCATACGCGGGTAGAGCCGCCGCGCCATGGCCAGCGTGTCTACGACGGGCTGCTTCCATTCTATGCCCACGCGCGATAGCTCCGCGCGCAGGAACGCCGCGTCGAACGGCGCGTTGTGCGCCGCTATCGGGCTTGAGCCAAGGAACGCCGCGAACTCCTCGGCTATCGCCTCGAACGGCGGCGCGCTCGCCAGCATCGCGTCGGTGATATGGTTGACGCGGCTGGCCGCCGCCGGCATCGGCCGCCCCGGGTTGACCATCCGCGAGAACTCCTCTACGACCATGCCGCCGCGCGAGCGTACCGCGCCTATCTCCACCACGCGGTCACGCTCCGCGCTAAGCCCCGTCGTCTCGAAGTCCAGCGTCACTATGTCGGTATCCAGCGTCCGGCCGTCCGCGTCGACGACCAGCTCGGCCTCGTCGCACAGGTATCCCTCCATGCCGGGGATGAACTGGATGTTGTGCTTCCTCGCGGCGGCGAACGCCTCCGGGAACGCCTGCGTCACGCCGTGGTCGGTTATCGCGATGGCCGGATGTCCCCACGCCGCCGCCCGCGCTATCATCGCGCCGACCGAGGTCACGCCGTCCATGCTGGACATTTGGGTATGCAGGTGAAGCTCGACGCGCTTGTCCGGGGCGGCGTCCTCACGAACGCGCCTTAGGTCCTCCGCGCGGTTAATATCGGTGAGCGTCAGCACCGGCTCGTTGGTGAATTTATCCAATTCAGACGAGCCGCGTACCTTTATATACATGCCGGGCGTTATCTGGGAGGCGATAAGCTCCGGCGGCGCGTCCTTCTTGCCGGGGCGCAGGAACGCCTTGCACGACACCGCGCTCGTCGTGTCCGCGAGAAGGAAGCTCAGCAGCCACGCGTCGCCTCGAACCGCGCGGTGTTCGCAGGAGAGCGCCTCGCCCTCGAAGACAAACGTCCCCGGCGCGTTCCCGTCCTCGACGTTGAACGCCTCTATCGCGGAAGGCTCCGCGCCTATCTTCTGGCCGAACAGGACGAGGCCCGGCGGGGGCTGTTTCTTCTCGCGCGGCGCTGGCGGCGGCGCCGCCTTTATGTCCTCCTCGATCTTCTGGGCGCGCAGGGATTCAAGGCGCTTGGCCTGTTCGTCCAGATCGCCGCGATCCAGCAGCGTGACCGACACGCGCAGCCGGAACACCTCCCACAGCGTCCGCGACAACCGCGCGGGCAGCTCCGTCTCGGCGAAGTAATCGCGGTTGGCCGCTGACTGGGCGGTGAGCGTCAGCGCGCGCGATTCGGCGGAACCGTCCACGATCTCCCACGTGGTGTTGGCCAGCATCGAGCGCAGGCCCGGGTTGCGCCGCGAGAGGCAGTCGGTCAGGAACGAGGCGTACGCCCGAGGGTCGCTCAGGAACGATTCGGCCAGCGCGGGACTGGTCACGCGAAGCGACACGCGCGTCTGCGGGAACGCGCGTTGGAACGCCTTCTTGATGGACAGGTACTCGCCCTCCGCGCAAAGCTCCGTTGACGTGAGACGAACGAGCATCCTCCCGCCGTCCCGGGTGAGGCTGACGCGCTCCAGCTCCAGTCGATCGGGCGGGATGTCCTTGGGCAGGATGGATTTCCAGTTCATGACGCCCTCCAGCGGCGGTCGATCGCCCGGATCAGCTCGTCGGCGGGATCGCCCCTGACCGCGACCGTCGGCTCTCCCTTTATGAACAGCGCCGCGCCTTCGGGCGCTCCCGCCACGCCTATATCAGCCTCCCGCGCCTCGCCGGGACCGTTGACCACGCAGCCCATCACGGCCACCTTGAACAGTTTGCCGGGGCCGTTGGGGTTAATGTTGGAGTATTCGGGGGACGTCAGCGTGGCCTTCACCCTCGCGGCGATCTTCGCCACGTCGATACAAGCCCGTCCGCAGGTCGGGCACGCTATTACGTCCACGCCTCCGCGCAGGCCCAACGCGCGCAGGATGCCCAGCCCCGCCGCGACCTCCGGCAAGGGATCCCCGGACAGCGATACGCGCAGAGTGTCCCCGATCCCGTCCGCCAGCAGCGATCCGATCGCGGCGGCCGACTTGATTATCCCATCCTCGGGCAGCCCGGCCTCCGTCACGCCCAGATGCAGCGGATAGTCGCGCCGGCTGGACAGCAGCCGGTACGCCTCGATGGTGTCGGCCACGCCGCTGGCCTTGACCGCCAGGACTATCCGGTCGAAGCCCGCCCGCTCCAGTACGCCCGCGCTCCTCAACGCGCTCTCGGCCAGCGCCTCCGGGGTCGGGCGGCCGTGCTTGCTTAGCAGCGATCTCTCCAGCGATCCGGCGTTGACGCCCACCCTGATGGGAACGCCGTGAGCCTTCGCGCAGTCCGCTACGCGCCGTACGCTGGCCTCGCCGCCTATGTTGCCCGGGTTGATCCTAAGCTTGGCGAAACCGCTCTCCACCGCGCCTATGGCAAGGTCCGCGCGGAAGTGTATGTCCGCGATAAGCGGCACGGGCGACGCGTCGACGATCGCCCTCGCCGCGCGAACGCACTCCTCGTCATACACCGACACGCGTACCAGATCGCACCCCGCGCCCGCCAGCTCGAGTATCTGGCGCGAGGTGGCCTCCGCGTCGCGGGTATCCGTGTTGGTCATGGACTGCGCCGAAACGGGGGCGCCGCCCCCGATACGAACGCGCCCCGCGTCCACGCCCTTTGTAACCTTTCTTACCATAGGCCTACCACCTTATCATGCGCCTGCCATATAACCAGGATAATCCTATAACATCCTGATGTGGATGGGCAACGTCTGCGGTATCAGCATCATCAGCGGCGCGACGCCCGCCGCTTACCATGCGCCTACCATATAATCAGGATAATCCCATAGCATCCTGATGTGGATGGGCGGCGTCTGCGGCACGATGCCCGCCGCTTACCTTACGCCTACCACATAATCAGGATGATCCCATAACATCCTGATGTGGATGGATGGCGTCTGCATCATCCCCATCATCAGCAGCATCAACAGCGCGACGCCCGCCGCTTACCTTACACCCACCCCATAATCAGAACAACCCCATAATATCCCTGATGTGGATGGGCGGCGTCTGCGGCACGATGCCCGCCGCTTACCTTACGCCTACCACGTAACCAGGATGATCCCATAACATCCTGATGTGGATGGATGGCGTCCGCATCATCAGCAGCAGCAGCGGCGCGACGCCCGCCGCTTACCATGCGCCTACCACATAACCAGGATAATCCCATAACATCCTGATGTGGATGGGCGGCGTTTGCAACATCTGCATCATCAACAGCGCGATGCCCGCCGCTTACCTTACGCCTACCACGTAACCAGGATGATCCCATAACATCCTGATATGGATGGGCGGCGTCCGCTTAATCAGCGGCGCGTTGCTCGCCGCCTACCTTACGCCTACCACATAATCAGGATAATCCCATAACATCCCTGATGTGGATGGGCGGCGTTTGCATCATCCCCATCATCAGCATCATCAACAGCGCGGCGCCCGCCGCTCACCATCCACCCACCCCATAATCAGAACAACCCCATAATATCCCTGATGTAGACGGGCAGCATCAGCAGCATCAGCAGCGCGATGCCCACCAGATGGACGATGCCCTCCTTGTTGGGATCCATCCGCTTACGGCGAATCTTCTCGATCAGCAGGAACAGCAGGCGGCTTCCGTCCAGGCCGGGTATCGGGAGCATGTTGATGAAGCCCAGGTTGACGCTGATCAGCGCGGCCATCTGCAGGTATTCCCGCGCCCCGCCTAGCTCGGTCTGTTCGGCCACCATGCGTATCGTGCCGAACGGTCCGACCAGCCCGCCCGCGTCCTGTTGGCGCGTGACCAGCCCGCCAAGGAAATCGGCCATGCCTGCCACCGTCGCGCCAGCGCTTAGGACGGAGTATTTCATCGAATCGACTATGCCCATGCGGGTATACGCCTGCTTGAAGCGGATGCCTATCTGCGGCGAATCGGCCTGCGGGTCCAGCGGGCGCGGGGAGACCGTCACGGTAACGGGAACGCCGCCGCGCTCGACGATTATCTCGACGCTGCCGCCGCTTGGCGTATCCATCACGACCGCGCGCACACTGTCGGACGAGGTTACCGCCTCGCCGTTGACACTCGTGAACTCGTCGCCGGGGAGCAGTCCGGCCTCGCTAGCCGGGGTATTCGGCTCGACGCGCTCTATCACGGGCAGCACAGCCGTGGGCAGGCCCAGGAACGCGTACAGCGTGAACAGCGCGAGCACGGCGACCACCATATTCATCAGCGGCCCGGCGAACGTGGACAGCGCCCGCTTCCATACCGGCTGGCGGTAGAACGCGCCGTCGACGATCTCGGGTCCGGCGTCGCCTTCGACGGCCTCGTCCTCGCCGTAGTAGCGGCAGTACCCGCCCAGCGGCAATACCCGAAGGACATAAGTGATACCGCTGCGGGCTTTATGGCTCCACAGCTTCGGCCCGAACCCGATGCCGAACGACATCACCCTTATGCCCAGCCTCCGCGCGAACCAGAAGTGCCCCAGCTCGTGCGCCATTATGAGAACCCCAAGCAGCAGCGCCGCCGCTATCCAATAGAATGTGTTTGTCAACTACCACGCCTCCTTCTTGCCCGCGCTGTATATATGACGAAGCCCGACGGCCGTATGATGCCTAGCCGCTCGACGTTCCAGTGAGCCGAGCGTGAACTCCACGCGCCGCGCGTTTGACGAAGACCGGCGGCCGCGTGACGCTCATGCCGCTCAACGTTCCAGCGAGCGGCGCGTGAACTCCCTCGCGGCGCGGTCCGCCTCCATGACGTCCTCCAGCGAACGCGCCGCGCCCTGCGGTATCGCGGCCAGCGCGGATTCTACCACCGCGAGGATTCTCCCCAGCCTGATCCGCTCCAGCAGGAACGCGGAGACCGCCTCCTCATTCGCGGCGTTCAGTATGGCTGGCGCGGTCCCTCCGGCCCTCAGCGCCTCGCGGCCCAGCCTCAGCGCGGGGAAGCGCGACGGGTCCGGCTCCTCGAGCGTAAGCCCGCCCAGCCGCCCGAACTCCGGAACGCCCACGCCCGTCGGAATCCGCTCCGGGTAAGCCATCGCGTACGCGATGGGAACGCGCATGTCGGGCAATCCCAGCTGAGCCATGACCGCTCCGTCAGCGAACGCGACCATGGAGTGTATGATCCCCTGCGGGTGGACGACGACCTCTATCCGCTCGCCCGGCATATCGAACAGCCATCGCGCCTCGATAACCTCCAGCGCCTTGTTCATCATCGTCGCGCTGTCCACGGTGATCTTGCCGCCCATGCGCCATACGGGATGGTTCAGCGCGTCGGCCGGTCCCGCCAGAGCGATCCGCGCGGCGTCCCACGTTCGAAACGGGCCGCCCGACGCCGTCAGAACGAGCTTTTCCGGTTGGATGGATTTAGCCCGCGCGTCCTCCAGACATTGGAATATCGCGCTGTGCTCGCTGTCTATCGGGATGATCCCACGCGCGGATTTAGCGGTCTCCATGACCAACGCGCCGCCCGATACCAGCGATTCCTTATTCGCCAACAGTAGCCGCTTGCCGTTAGACAACGCGGACAGCGCCGCTGGCAGCCCGGCCATGCCCACCACCGCGTGAACCACTCGCGTGGCGGTTGGCTCGGCGGCGCATAGGCTGGCGGCGTCGGGTCCGAACACCCAATCCAGTCCGCGCAGGTCGTCGGGGATGTGGTCCGGCTCCTCCAACAGCCCGCAGCGCGTCGGCCCGAACCGTCTCGCCTGCTCGAACAGCAGGTCCGCGCGGCGTCCGGCGCACAGCGCGGCGACACGGAACCTCCCGGGGTGACGGGCGATCACGTCCAGCGCCTGCGTCCCGATCGAGCCTGTGCTGCCCAGCAGCGCGATATGTTCGACCTCGCCAGCCATCTACTCACCCTCGCCAGTCGTCTACTCACCTTCGCCAGCCATCTATTCAACCTCGCCAGTCATCACACGCTCCAACCACACGAGCCTCAAGCGAATATGAGGCAATAACAATACACCACGTACGTCGCGAACAGCACGCTGTCGAACCTATCCATTATCCCGCCGTGGCCGGGGAAGACCACGCCGAAATCCTTCACGCCGCACCAGCGCTTTACCAGCGACGCGGAGAAATCCCCCAGCTGCCCGGCGATCCCGCCGACAAGCCCCAGCGCGACCCAGCGCGAGAGCGGTGGCAGCGTCGCGAACCTGCCGCCAAAATACCCCAGCAGCGTCGCGCCAACCACGCTGCCCACCAGTCCGGCGGCGGCGCCCTCCCAGGTTTTGTTGGGGCTTAGCGCGGGGTTGAGGCGGTGTCGGCCCCAGGTATGGCCGATGTAAAGCGCGAGCGTGTCGCCCATGAGCGGGATCACGAACACGGCGAACACCATCCACCGCCCGGGCGGGTCCGTCAGCGTGTCGATGGCCATCAGCATCTGCGCGGGGACAATCACCGTGAACGCGGCGTAGAGCGCGGCGGCGGCGTCTATCCAGCTGGGTTTGGGTCGTACGGCGATATTGAGCGTGGTCAGCATTAATATCAGCGCGAGGGTTGGCAGCGGCGCTCTCGAGCCAAGCGCGAGGAACGCGGGGATCATGAGGGCGCACGCGATGAACCCGGGCCAGCGGATAGGCTCGTGCCCGACGCTGGCGAACGCGTCGAGCGTCTCGGTAACTCCCCACACGGCGACCAGCGTAAGCGCGAGGCGCAGCCAGCTCGACGGCGAGAACATGAACATAACCAGCACGCCCGCCGATACCAGACCCGTGATGAGCCGCTTGACCATACCCGCCTGTCACCTCGCCTTAGCCGGGCCGGGCGGGATGATTACGCCCGCCGAAGCGCCGGTCACGCTTGAAATATTCATCCAAAGCCTTATGATACTCGTCGATCGTGAAATCCGGCCAGAGCGCGTCAACTATGACCAGCTCCGCGTACGCGGACTGGAACGGCAGGAAGTTGCTCAGGCGCGACTCGCCGCTTGTGCGCAGCAGCAGGTCCACGTCGGGCAGCCCGGCGGTGTCAAGACGCGCGGCCAGCGCGGGCTCGTCGATATCCCCGGGGCTGATTATCCCGGCCGCGCAGTCGCGGGCAAGCGATCTCGCGGCGCGAACCAACTCGTCCCTGCCGCCGTAGTTCAGCGCGAGGTTGAGCTTAAGTCCGGTGTTACGGGCTGTTCGCGCGGTCGCGGAGGCGATCTCGGCGCGATGCGCGTCGGGAAGCCCGGAGACGTCGCCGATCACTCGAACCCGAACGCCGACACGGTTTAACTCGTCGATCTCGCCGCGGAAGCAGTCCAACATCAGCGACATCAACGCGCCGACCTCGTCCCTCGGGCGCGACCAATTCTCCGTCGAGAACGCGTAGAGCGTGAGCGCCTCGATCCCCAGCCTGCCGGATTCGCGGATGATCTCGCGCATGGACTTAACGCCCTCGCGGTGACCCATCTCGCGCGGCAGGGCGCGGCGAGAGGCCCAGCGGCCGTTGCCATCCATTATGATGGCGACATGTCGCGGCAGGTCGCGGCCGCCAGCCGACCATGCCCGCGCGGTCGAGGGGGGCGCTGGCTCCAAGCCGCCGCGCCTCCTAATATGGAAGAGCGGCGTCGCGGTCAACTCCCTTCGCTGTCATGGCGGCGGGCGGGGCGTTCCCGCTTGACGATTCGCCGGTTGGCGATAGAGCGGCCTCTTTCGCCGATTCGTCGGTTGGCGGCGGAGCGGCCTCTTTCGCCGATTCGGTGGTTGGCGACAGAGCGGCCTCTTTCTCCGATTGAGTGGTTTGAGACGGCGCGGCCTCTTTCTCCGATTGAGTGGTTTGAGACGGCGCGGCCGCCCCCGTCGTCACAGCGATATCACCCACCATGATGGCGGCAAGAGGGGACGGTTCACGGAACGCCGCGACGGTCAACTCGCCAGGCCGCGCGCGAACCACCCGCGTGTCCGGCCGGGGATGAGGGTCACGCGCGGCAAAGTACTCAGGCGCGGCGGTACGCGTGACGGTCGGCGCGGGCAGGCCGCGCTCCGCCATGGCCAGCAGCGCCTGATCCAACGGGAGGCCCAGCGCCCAATCCAACGGAAGGCCGGACGCCTGATCCAACGGAAGGCCCTTCGCCCGATCATTTGGAAGGCCCTTCGCCCGATCCAACGGGAGGCCCAGCGGCAAGCCGCTAAGTCCGCTCAAACCGACATGATCTCCTTCTCTTTATCGGAGGCGATCGCGTCAACCTCTTTGATGGCGTTGTCGGTGAGCTTCTGCAGGTCGGCCTCGGCCTTTTTGCGATCGTCCTCGGTCAGCTCGCCCGCCTTCTCGAGCTTCCTGATGGAATCGGCGGCGTCGCGGCGGGTGTTGCGCACGGCGACGCGGGCCGCCTCCGCGCTCTTGCGGATCACTTTGGTAAGCTCCTTGCGGCGCTCCTCGTTGAGTTCGGGCACGGTCAAGCGGATCACCTTGCCGTCGTTGGAGGGGGTCATGCCCAGGTCGGATTTCATGATCTCCTTCTCGACCGCCGGTATCAGCTTGGGGTCCCACAGCGATATGACCAGCTGCCGGGCCTCTGGCGCGGCGATGTTGGCCAGCTGGTTGAGCGGGGTTTGCGCGCCGTAATAGTCCACGACGACGCGGTCGAGCAGCTGGGGGTTGGCCCGGCCCGCTCGAAGCGCGGCCAGTTCGCGCTTGAGCAGCGCGGCGGTCTTGCTCATCTTGTCCTTGGACGTGTCCAGCAAAACTTTGGCGGGGTCTGGCATTACTCTCGCCTCCTTGGATTTGTCGCTTACTATATTTTACCCGCGCCGGGGCTGATTGGCAAGGGGGATTTTGGGCTTGCGGGACGGGATGGCGGCCCCTCGCGGCAACAA
>JAISWI010000050.1 GCA_031270865.1 Oscillospiraceae bacterium | reverse complement strand
GGCTGGGTTTCGGAGACGAGGCCCGGGGGACGCGGGGCTCTGCCCCGCACCCCGCAAGGGGGTTTCACCCCCCTTGACCCCCTGACCAGCGTGACGCTGGACCCTCGTGGCCAGGGTAGGTTGTTCCTCCATGTTTGACAACTCCGCGCCAGATAGTTATACTAAAAGGCGTACCCCCGCGTTATAATAGAAGGAGGCGGCAGTGATGCGTCGGGAAGGCGTTGTGGTGGACCGAGTGGGCGACATGGTTCAAGTGCAGTTCGAGCGGGCCGAGTCTTGCAAACACTGCCATGCTTGTTCAGGCCAGGAGTGCAGGGCCTTACTCCCGGTCCCATTCGCGGACGCGGACGCGGCGAAACCAGGCGACACGGTTGAAGTCGAAGCCCCCGACTCCAAGATCGTTCGCTTATCCGCGATATCCTACGGCCTCCCGCTCGTAACGCTTCTTGCCGGGGTATTCCTTGGCGCCCCGATCCACGCCGCCCTGAACCTTTCCATGAACGCGGAACTCTTCTGCGCTCTTGTTGGCGGCGTGTTCATGCTTCTGGGACTGCTCACCCTGCACTTCCTGGACAACAAGTGGGCGTTCAGGACGGAGTTCCAGCCCCGCATCGTAGCGGTCAAGCGCGGCCCGCCTCCGTCCTCGCAGCCCAAAACGGCCAAAGAATGGTAAAGGAGAGCTTAGATGGATCACGAGTACATCGTGGATATCAACGAGGATAACTTCGACGCTTGTGTGCTGCAGGAGGAGAAGCTGGTACTTCTCGACTTCTGGGCGCCGTGGTGCGGCCCATGCCGGATGATCTCCCCGCTGATCCGCGGCATTGCCCAGGGCCTTGACGGGGCTATGGTAGTGGGCAAGATCAACGTGGATGAGCATGTGGAGCTGGCCGCCCGTTTCGGCGTGATGAGCATACCTACGCTGGTGCTGATCAAGGACGGCCACGTAGTCGACACCATGATCGGGGCTGGCTCGCCGGGCGATATCCTTGGTATGGTAAACGCGGCGCTGGCGGATTCCCCCGCTGAAGCTGGCGATGATCCGCCTTTGAGGATATTGCAATGAAAGCTGTAATTTATAGTGAAAGGGGGAAAAACTGAACAAGTGTCCTCCAAATCAAAACTGAAAGTGATTCCTTTGGGCGGCGTCGATGAGATCGGTAAGAACATGTACGTCGTGGAGTACGGCGAAGACATGATCGTGATCGATTGCGGATTGATATTCCCTAAGGAGGACATGCTTGGCATAGACCTGGTGATTCCCGACGTCACATACCTGCTCAAGAACCAGGAGCGGCTCAGGGCGTTCGTATTCACGCACGGGCATGAGGATCACATCGGCGCTACGCCGTACATACTCAAGCAGTTCGGGGTCCCGGCTTACGGCACGCGCCTTACTCTCGCGCTGATTGAGCAGAAGCTCAAGGAGAACCGTGTTAGTCAGCAGCAGGTGCCCTTGCGCGTAGTCGAGCCGGGCGACGTCATTGAGTTGGGCAAGCTATCGGTGCAGTTCATCAAGGTGAACCATTCGATAGCTGGCGCGGTCGCGCTGGCTGTCCACACCCCGGAGGGCGTGGTCGTCCACACGGGGGATTTCAAGATCGACTACACGCCCGTAGATGGCGGCGTAATCGACCTGAACGCGCTTGCCATGCTGGGCAGCAAGGGCGTGCTCGCGCTGATGAGCGATTCCACCAATGTAGAGCGGCCTGGTTACACTATGTCCGAGCGGAAGGTAGCCGAGACGTTCAAGGGCCTGTTCGAGCATGCCGAGGGCCGGATATTTGTCGCGATGTTCGCTTCCAACGTGCACCGCATCCAGATGGTGATCGACTCCGCCGCCCGTCTTGGGCGACGGACGTGCGTAGTAGGCCGCAGCATGACGCAGGTTACGAAGATCGCCGTCCAGCTGGGCGAGATGGTGATAGAGCCTGGATCGCTTGTCGACGTGGATGATGTGGACCTGCTGCCTGACAACCAGGTGGTCGTGCTGACCACTGGCAGCCAGGGCGAGCCGATGGCGGGCCTGACGCGCATGGCGTACAGCGAGCACCGCAAGCTGACGATCAAGTCAACCGACATGGTGATCGTATCCGCGAACCCGATACCGGGGAACGAGAAGTTCATCTCGCGGGTGATAAACCAGCTTTACCGCAGCGGCGCGAAGGTCATATACGAGTCGATCGCGGAGGTGCACGTATCCGGCCACGCGTGCCGCGAGGAGCTCAAGATGATGCTCACGCTCACCAAGCCCAAGTATTTCATACCTGTCCACGGGGAATACAGGCATCTATGCCTGCACGCCGCGCTGGCCGGGGAGATCGGCGTGCCGCGCGACAACATCATTATACCCGACCTGGGCGATATCATCGAGATCGACAAGCACGGGATCCGCAAGGGCGGCGTCGCGCCTACGGGCAGCGTGCTTATCGACGGGCTGGGCATCGGCGATGTGGGCAACGTGGTGCTGCGCGACCGCAAGCATCTCTCGCAGGATGGGCTGATCATCATCGTGATGGCGATAGAGAAGGAATCCGGCATGCTGGTATCCGGGCCGGACGTGATATCGCGCGGGTTCGTGTACGTCCGCGAGGCCGAGGAACTGATGGAGGGCACCAAGAACGTTGTGCGCGGCGTGCTGGCCAACTATGACCGCGTCGAGCAGAGCGACTGGGCGCACATTAAGAACAAGGTCAAGGATGACTTGCACAAGTATCTCTATGATAAACTGCAGAGGAACCCCATGGTCCTGCCGATTATTGTTGAGATTTGACGCGGCGGGGGAAGGGACTGCCCCCCTTCCCTTCGCGGTGAAGAAGCGATATTGAAAGGGATGGAGATGGACGCCAATGTTGAAACCCCGCTGGCCGCGCTGGTTGACGCGCTGAAGGCCAGCGACACCGTGCGGAACACGCGCCGGCTGAAAGAAGCCGCCTACGAGGATGCCACCAACGCCGCGCTGCTGGACGAGTACCAGCGCCTCCAGATGGTCTTGCAGCGCGGGATGCTGACGGGTTCCCCGCCGCCTGACGAGGACATGAGGCGCTTCCAACAGATAGCCTCGCTGCTGATGGTCAACCCTGACGCGCAGGCGTACATGCTCTCCCAGATCAAGCTGCAGCAGCTGCTAGCGGAGTTGGTCCAGGCGATCACGGGCGCGACGGGCATACCGTTACCCGACCTGCTGGGTTCGTCCTGATGCCGCCGCGCAGGAAACGCCAGGCGGTGGATTGGGACGCGCAAAGCCTGAGGGAAGCGCGGTCCTATGGTTTTTTTTGGTATGATTGGATATGGAGGCTGGTCCGGCCAGGGCTGATACTGGCATGCGCGCTGCTGATACTGGGCGGCGGGGTGACGCTGGCGGGCAACTCGCTTTACCGCAGGTTCGTTATGCCCGTCGACCCGGCGGACGCGACGACCAGGCAGTTCGTCATCGAGTCCGGCAGCACGCTGACCAGCGTATCCAAGCAATTGGAGGACGAGGGGTTCATCCGCAACCGCTCCGTGCTCAAATACCTGATGGACTTCCAGGGGCTGGGTTCCAAGGTGCAGGCTGGCGCGTACCAGTTGTCCCGGTCGATGACGCTGGACCAGATCATCCGGCAGCTGACCACCGGCGACGGCAAACCGTTAACCCGCAACATCACGGTCATACCGGGCTGGACCGTCGAGCAGATCGCGGCGGACTTCGCGGAGAAGGGGATCATCCCCGACGCGGAGTCGTTCATGGCCGCGTGCAAGACGGGCGAGGCGTTCGCCGATTATTATTACATAAACGAACTCCTGTCCACGCCGATGATCAAACAGCGCAGGTACGCGCTTGAGGGTTACCTGCAGCCCAACACCTACGAGGTGTACCTGACCGCCAGCGTAAACGATATTATCCGGCGGCTGCTCTCGCAGGTGGGCGTAGTGTTCACAGACCAGATGCGCGAACGCGCGGCCACGCTGGGATTCACGGTCGACCAAGCGCTGACGCTGGCCTCGATGATCGAGAAGGAGGCGCGGGCTGACGCCGACTTCGCGAGGGTGTCGGCCGTTTTCCACAACCGCTTGGACGCGAACATGCGCCTGCAGTCCGATCCCACGGTCAAGTATACGACAGGATCGGAGAAGATGGCCCTCGACAGCGGCGAGTTGAGCCAGATCAGCGGATACAATACCTATATGAATACCGGACTGCCGATCGGACCGATATGCAATCCGTCGCTGAAGGCGATCGACGCCGCGCTGAACCCTGACCCGGCATACATTACCGAGCAGTACCTCTACTTCACGAGCAAGGAGCCGGGCACCAGCGAGCTGTACTTCTCCAAGACGCTTGAGGAGCATGAGGCCGTGGTGTCGCTGTACAGACCGTTATGGATAGAGTACGACAGGAACCGGGGATTGGAGTGAGCCAGGCGCCATGCGCCGCGTGAACGTGTCGGTCGTACTCAACCACGCGGGCGACCGTGTTCTGATGTGCTTACGCGCGAAAGACCCGTTCGCTGGGATGTATAACTTTGTCGGGGGCAAGGCGGAGCCGGGCGAAGACGGCATGGCCGCCGCGTGTCGCGAGTTGTTTGAGGAGACGGGGTTGACCCGCGCCGACATCGCGTTAAGGCACGTGATGGACCTGCGCTATTATGAGAACGACATACTCCTGGAGGTCTACGCCGGGAGATTGCGGCGCGACATGGACGTCTCCGGCGATGAGAACGAGCTTCTCTGGATGCCCGTCGACGAGGATTTTTTCGACGTAGAGCGGTTTGCGGGGAACGGGAATGTCGGGCATATCATGCGGGTGGTCGTTCGGCAAAGCCCATCTATTTATAATGACATAACTAGTGAAGGCTCCGCGCCACGCGCCGTTCGACACTCCGGCTAGCCGCAACCTAACGGTAATTCTCCTCTATCCGACGATCCAACTACTGCCTATGCGGGATGCCGGCGGGATCGATCATGACTGTGGACATCTCATAATACGGGGTATCCGACAACCTGACGCCGCAGCCGACGGCTCACTCCATCTCGTCCGCCAGGTTATCGACAAAAGTCTATATGGGCCATTTGCTGTTGTTTTCCAGTTTCCCACGGCCAGACGGTAGGGACATACGCTTCGACGGACTGAAACGTAAGGAGATACCCTGCATGGTATGGATGCCCCCAGCCGCCGCCTGACATCGTCTTAGGCTATCCAAGCGTTTCGGCGTAAAAGCCCGCCAACGCGTCGGTGTCGGGGCAATCCAAGACGAAGCCTATAATGAATGGGTTCATCGGCTCCTCCTTATACCTTGCTGGACATATGCGGAATATAGTCATCCAACTTGAAAACACGGGCATACTCGCGAAGACGCCGCGTTATCAACTTGAGTGACTATACCCTCGCGCCCGGCAAACCTCGATCCCATATCGAATGGACTCATCCAGCAACGCGTCCAGGCTCTCCAGCTTCGTGTCGGGCGTCATGTTGTTGCCGGCTGCCAGCAGGAACCGCCCGTCTGGTCGATGGTATGTGTCGATCATGAACCGTGTCTCGCGCCGCACATCTTCCGGCGTGCCGTATGGTATTATGCGCTGGACGTCGAACCCCGCCCAAAACGTGATCTTCCCGCCGTACTGCCGCGCAATCTCCTTCTCGTCCATCGCGTACTTCTGGATTGGGTGCAGTACATCAAGCCCGATCTCTATCAGTTCGGGGATGAACGGCACGATGTTTCCGCAGCAATGCATCCAGAAATGCATTCCTAGCTCATGCGCGCAGTCGATCAATTCCTTGTAGTACGGCTTAAAGTACTCGCGGAACAGATCAAGCGAGAAAAACGGCCCGGTCTGGGTTCCGATGTCGTCGCTCGTCCACACCGCGTCTAGGTTCAGCTCACGTTTGCCGCGCAATAGGATATCTTTGTAGAAATTTGTTAACGCGCGGTAGAGCTTGTGTACCTCGTCGCCGCTGTCATAGAAGTCGCACAGCGCGTTCTCCATGCCCCTAAGCGACCAGTGCCGCTCGAACAGCCAGTACCACCACAGCCCGACGCGGTACAGGTCGGATCGCGGGGCATAGCCGGGAGGGATCAGTCCAGGATACGACGCGCTGGGGAAGTCCGCCAGGATTGCCGGGAGGTCTGACCAATCCTCGATCGCGGTCGCGGCGTCATAGGCGCGGCCCTGTCCGGGCGCGGCCTTATCTTTATGTAACCATCTGTATGATGGCGCGTCGGCCGGAGCGGAGTACATATCGGGAATCTGAAAGTTACATTTCTCAATGTCGCACGGATACCGTTCAAGTATCGCGCGGCACTCTTGTTCCTGTTCCCCCTTCACGCGCGGATCGATCCACTGCTGTATGGCGACCGGAACGCGCCGCGCGGCGCCCTTGCCCTCGACGACAGACGCGACTTCGTCGCGTGTCAGTGGTTTATCGATCATTCAGGCATCCTCCTTAATGACTTGGTCAGGCGAACGATTGCGCGGCCTCGCGGCCCGGGGATTCCCGGATCTTTGGGTCGGCGGGTAGGCGGGTCAGTTCCCACATATCGAAAGGGCGATAGGAGTGGCGGACGCGCGTCGATACGGGAAGCGTCACGCAATGCGTCGAGGTGAATGGTGGGGTTTGCGCGACATTTTCGCATATATTTATTTTTAAAAAAATATAATATATATGGAAACACTGCGCCAGCCCTACCCATCACCCCGCGCCTCTAGGAACGTCCCGCCTAACGGCGCTTACGCCGCCGCGACCCTCCGCAGCGTTACCCTCACCGCGGGTATCGCCACGACTGCCGCGCATATCAACGCCTCCGCCGCCAGATACGATCCGTTATACGCCATCGAGTAAATCCACGGATTCGACGCGCCCGCGTACTCGCTGAAGAATACCACGCCCGACAACACCGCCGCGACAAACCGTCCCGCGATTCCAACGGCCACGCCCGCCATGAACCCGTATCCCTCCGGCATCGACCGGCACAGCGCGGCCAACGCCAACAACCCGAACGCGATCGGGTAATCAAGCAGCGTCTGCCACGCGTTCAGTATCCAGAAATCCTGCAGCAACTGCAATAATCCATACGCGACCCCGGCCAGCAGTCCCGGAGCCAGCCCGAAGTAGTAAGCAAACGCCAGTATAGGCAGCATCGACGCCGGGGTAACGCTTCCGCCCTGCGGCATCCTGAACAGCCTCACGCCCGACAACACAAACGCCAACGCCACGCATAACGCGCCTATCGCCAGCGTCCTGGGTGAGCGCAGCCGCCGCTGTCCCCTCGCCAGCACGATCAGCCCCGCGCCAAGCAACACCAACGCGGCCACCGCGCCCCACGCCGCGTCCGATATCTCCGCGAACTTTGCGAACATAACCAAACCTCCCAAACAAAAGTCCCGCTAACGGACTCCCGCGTGGGAAGCGCAACCATCAACCGCGGACGGATTAAAGCCGTCCGGTGTATATACAACGCTTCCCTACGGTAGGATTACCTACACAGGTTCCAAGGGTCGGGCCCTCGCCCTCTCAGCCTCGCGGCGCCCCTAGCAGATATGTTATGTTACCATGAACGGCGGGGCTTGTCAATACTTACCTTTTGGTGTATAATATAGTCGAATGGTATATAACACAACCGACGCTGGAGGACAGGTGTCACATTTTTTCGCGTACCTGTCGCGCATGCGGCATATCCGCCGCTGGAGCCTCATGCGCAACAGCCTTCCCGAGAACGACCTGGAGCACGCCGGGCTTACCGCCATACTCGCGCACGCGCTGGCTGTGATCCGCAACGATCTGGCGGGCAGCTCGGGCAGCGAGGCCCGCGTCGACCCCGACCGCTGCGCCACGCTCGCGCTGTACCACGACGTATCCGAGGTGATAACCGGCGACATCGCGACGCCCATCAAGTATTTCAACCCGGGCATCGCCGCCGCGCACCGCGAGATAGAACGCGCCGCGCAGGGGAAACTCCTTAGCATGCTGCCGCCGCCGCTGGCCGGGCGCTACCGGGACATCGTCCAGCCGGATACATCGTCCGAGGAATGGCGCGTCGTCAAGGCCGCCGACAACCTCGCGGCGTACCTGAAGTGCGTGGAGGAGCTGGCCGTCGGGAACAAGGAGTTCCTCAAAGCGTCGCAAGCCACGCTGTCCAAGGTCATGGCGCTGGGCATGCCCGAGGTGGATTTGTTTATGAGGGAATACGCGCCGAGCTTCGGGCTCGCGCTGGACGAACTGAATTGAGGTGTATCTTAATGAAGGATTATGCCGAAACACGCCGCCTCGCGCTTGAGGCGAACCTGCTGCTCGCCAGAAGCGGGCTAGCCATCCTCACCTGGGGCAACGCCAGCCAGACTTACAGGGAGGACGGCGTCTTCGCGATCAAGCCCAGCGGCGTGCCCTACGAGCGGCTGACCGTCGACGACCTCACGGTGTGCTCCATCGAGACGGGGGAGAAGCTCTGGGGCCGACTGAATCCATCCACCGACACGCTTACGCATGCCCAGCTGTACCGGAAGTGGCCGGAGATTAACGGCGTGTGCCACGCCCACCCGCCCTACGCGACCGCGTGGAGCCAGGCCTCCCGCGCCCTGCCCGCGCTGGGAACCACCCACGCCGACACGTTCGACGGCGACGTGCCTGTCACGCGACGCCTGACCATCGAGGAGATCGAGGACGACTATGAGTCCGCGACCGGCGCGGCCATCATCGGCGCGTTCCGTGGACGCGACCATAATGTTACGCCCGCCGCGCTTGCGCGCCAGCACGCGCCGTTCACGTGGGGGAAGGACGCGATCGAAGCCGTCGAGCGCATGATGGTTTTGGAAGAATGCGCCAAGATCGCGTATTTCCAGTACACGCTGGGCAACGCGGTGACCGAGTCGCCCCGTAAGCTGGACGAGCCGCTCCGTCGCAAGCACTACGAGCGCAAGCACGGCGCGAACGCCACCTACGGCCAGCAATTATGAGGCGATAAAGGCTATAGCTGCCGCGCGATGTCCCGCGCCACGGCCACGCCCGTGCACGAGGCCTGCATCAGCCCGCGCGTGACGCCCGCGCCGTCGCCGATCGCGTACAGGCCTGGCATTTCCGTCTCGAAGCGGTTGTCCACGCGCACCTTTGAGGAGTAGAACTTCACCTCCACGCCGTAGAGCAGCGTGTTCCTGTCGAACAGCCCCGGCGCGAGGCGGTCGAACGCCCGCAGCGCCTCGATTATGGATGTCAAGTGGCGCGATGGGAGCGCGAATGAGAGGTCGCCCGGCACCGCCGTGGACAGCGTGGGCAGCGTCGTTGATTTGCTGAGCCTGTCTGGGTTGGTGCGCCGACCGCGCAGCAGGTCGCCCAGCCGCTGGACCATGATCGGCCCGCCTGTTAACATGTTCGCCAGCTGCGCGATGTACCGCCCGTACTCGATCGGCTGGTTAAACGGCTCGGTGAAGTTGGTGGAGACCAGCACGGCGAAGTTGGTGTTCATCGTGCGCATCGCGGGGTCCGCGTAGCTGTGCCCGTTCACGACCGCCAGACCGCCCTCGTAGTGCTCCTGCGATACCACGCCGCCCGGGTTCATGCAGAACGTCCGCACTTTGTTTTCGTACGTGTCGGAAAAATATACCAATTTCGCTTCGTAGAGATGTTTGGTCAGGTGGTCCATTATGGAGTTGGGCGTCTCCACGCGCGCGCCTATGTCGATCGCGTTGTTGGTTGTGGCCAATCCCAGCCGCTGTATCTGCCGCGTCAGCCACGCCGCGCCGCCTCGTCCCGGCGCGGCCACTATCCGCCGCGCTTTCATCACGCGCGACGAGCCATCCGCGCCCGTGACCGCCACGCCCGCGATCCTGCCGTTCTCGACCAGCAGGTCCTGCGCGGTCGTCCGCTCGTGGAAATCCATCTTCCCGGCCAGATCGTCGCGCATCGCGCCCAGCACCCTGGCCGCGTTCTCCGTGCCCAGGTGCCGGACGGGGCATGGCACCAACCGTATGTTGTGGCGACTGGCCTCGTAAGCGATTTCGTCCACCTTGGGGGTGTTGAGGCCGTGCACGGTCTGGGGCGCCCCGAACCGCAGGTACAACTGGTCCGCGTGGTGAATTAGCTCCATAGCGTCGTCATGCGGGATATACTCGGTGATGTGCCCGCCGACCTCGTCCGAAAGCGAGAGCTTGCCGTCGGAGAACGCGCCCGCGCCCGCCCAGCCGTGCACGATCGCGCAGGGCTGGCAATGAGCGCACTTGCCCGTAACGCGGGCCGGACAGTTGCGATGGGCTATCTCGCGTCCAATGTCCAGCACGGCGATCGACACGCCCGGGCGCAGCCGCGTCAGCTCCAGCACGGTGAATATGCCAGCCGGTCCCGCGCCGATTATGATAACATCGTAGTTCCCTGCCTGTACCGGCATGTTCGCCGCCTCCCGCCGTTATTTATTGCGGGCGTCGCACCCGTCCGGGTAATGATTATACGGGATTCGGCGCGGATTGACAATACGCGCGGGGTTAATCTTGTTTGCGGGATTCGCGGTTTTTTGGTATAATCAGCGGGTGGGAATAGGCCCCTCTGCCGCCTGATGGCGAAATCTATCCTAAAGGGGCGGCAAGAGGCTTAGAACGGCGAGGAGTGGGTTCGGAAACGTCCGTCCGTGCCTGTATCGCCGCGCCTAACCCCGACGCGGCGGCGTTCCAAACCTCTCGCCGCCCCTTTAGGGGAGATTTCGCCCTAAGACGACAGAGGGGGCGGCGCGAATCCCCCAACAGTAAACCGGGAGGACGACGCCTCCAATTGCGGCATATCGATCCAACTCGCGAACTTATATTATAATAAGGAGGCTGCGCATGCCAAACAATCCCCTGCCCGGGTTCCGCGAAAAGTGCGTGGAGAACCTGGATAAACTACACGACGCGGGCATGTCTGTGTCCGTCGTGAAGGATGGCCGCGCGATATTCCTGGACGGCTTCGGCTGGCGCGACGTCGACCGGAAACTCAAGATGGGCGCGCGGACTCTGCTGCCCATCGGCTCGGCGACCAAGGCGTTCACCGCGACAGGACTGATGATGCTGCAGGACGAAGGCCTGGTAGATATCGACAAGCCGCTGCGCGGCTACCTGCCCGAGCTGGCCTTCCAGGACAGCGCGGCCAACGCGACGGCCACGCCGCGCGACCTGCTCTGCCACCGTACGGGCCTGCCGCGCCACGATTTCCTATGGATATTGCGCCCGAACATCGGACGCCGCCAGATCGTGGAATCCATCCGCCACCTGGAGCCTAGCGCCCCGTTCCGATCCAAATGGCAGTATAACAACCTCATGTTTGCCAGCGCGGGCTATCTCGTCGAGCGGCTGTCCGGCGCGCGCTGGGAGGATTTTACCCGCGAGAGGATCTTCAAGCCGCTGGGCATGGACCGCGCCAACTTCAACTGCGAGGACAGCGTGATCGACGGCGACTTCGCGCTGGCGTACCAGCGCGGCGCGGCTGGTTTCGACCCAGTGCCGTTCTCGCGGATTGGCGGGAGCGGTCCCGCCGGCTCGGTCAACGCGTGCGCGGAGGAATTATCCAACTGGCTGCGCTTCAACCTGGGTAACGGCGCGTTCGGCGGCGCGGCTCTGCTGAAGAGCGAAACGTTTCGGCAGCTGGTCAAGCCGAACATCGCGTACACGATGTACCCTTGGGATTTCCCGGAAACACGGTCGATGGGCTACGGGCTGGGCTGGTTCGTGGACTGCTATCGGGGCAAGACGCTCGTCTGGCACGGCGGCAGCGTGAACGGCTCATCAGCGATGGTCGGCTTCATGCCGGAACTGGACGTCGGCATAACCGCGCAGGTGAACACCGCAGGCTCCGCCCTGACGCTCGCCACGATGTACGACGCTCTAGACAGGCTGATGGGCTATCCTGACGCGCGGGACTGGGGCGCGGACATCGGCAAGGCGATGGAAGGTTTCCGTGGCGCCGACGACGAGGCGTGGAAGGGCAAGGTAGAAAAGCGCAAGGACGCGCGGACCACGCGCGGCTTCACCGACTTCGAGGGCGTGTACCGGAATGAGCCATACGGCGCGGTAAGGGTGCAATCCAGGGACGGCAAGCCGTCGATCATCATGCTGGAAACCAGCCATGAACTGGAAAACTGGCATTACGACGTGTTCGTCGCGCGCGTAAAATGGGGGATGGACACGATGAACACGCTGGTAAACTTCCTGACCGGGCAGGGCGGCGATATCGACGCGCTGGAGATTGAACTGGAAGGCCCGCCGGTCAAACCCATTCGTTTCAATAAGGAGGCGGCGGTATGAGCGCGTTCAGCGCGGAGACGTTCGGGCAGGCTGCCGAGAAAGCCCTGCGGCTTATGAACACCGCTGGCGCGGCGGTGTCCGTCATAGAGGATGGCGAGGTCGTGTTCAGCGGCGGGTTTGGTTACGCCGATATAGATAAAGGGATACCCATGACGGACGATACGATCCTGCCCATCGGTTCGGCGACGAAGGCGTTCACCGCTATGTCGGCGATGACGCTCCAGGCCGAGGGCAAGCTGGATATCGACCGCCCGGTTCGCGAGTACCTGCCCGGCTTCGCGCTGCGCGATCCCGTGGCCAGCCAGCATGCCGCGACCCGCGACCTGCTCTGCCACCGGACGGGCATGCCGCGCCACGACCTGCTGTGGGTTGCGTGGCGCGACGTTCCACGCGCGGAACTCATCGAGCGGCGGCTGCCGCATATGCGGGAGAACAAGACGTTCCGTGAGAAGTGGGAGTACAACAACTACATGTTCGCGGCGGTAGGGCTGATGGTCGAGCGGCTTACCGGAAAGAGGTGGGAGGACTTCGTTTCGGAGCGGATACTCGCGCCGCTGGGCATGGACAGCACGTCGACCGCCGAGCCTAAGCCAGGCAAGCATCCTATTTTGTATAAATTTAACAGGAAAACCGGCGTGAATGAGCCGACGGCGCCCATGCATATGGGCGCGATCAGCCCTGCCGGGTCGATCAAGTCCACCGCGTCCGACATGGCCAAGTGGGTGAGGCTCAACCTCGCCAAGGGCAAGGCTGGCGAGACCGTGATCCTGCCGCCCGAAGCCTACGAGCAGTTGGTAAAGCCAAATATCCCATACGAGCTTCTGCCCTTCACGATACCGGAGAACGTGGGGCTGGGCTACGGGCTGGGCTGGTTTATCGACAGTTATCGGGGCGAGAGGCTGGTCCAGCATGGCGGCAACGTGTTCGGAGCGTCGGCGCTCGTCGCGTTCATGCCCGAGCGGAACAGCGGCGTGGTAGTCCTCGCCAACCAGGAGGGCACGTACGCCACATACGCGCTGGCGTACGCGGCGTTCGACCTTATGTTGGGCAAATCCGACAAGGACTGGCCGGAATTCCTGCATGATAAGATTGAGGAACAGGTGAAGCTCGCCGAAGGAAACGCTGACGCGTTCAAGAAATGCGCTAAGCCCGACAAGCCGTTCACCCACCCGCTGGATGAATATGTCGGCGAGTATGACAACCCCGGCTACGGCATATTAGAGATTGCCCGCGACGGCGACGGTTTCTTAGTGAAGCTGCACGATGAGTCCGTCAAGTTATACCATATGCACTATGACGTATTCTACCTGGAGACGCGGGGCATGCTGCTGCCCGGGGCGTTCAAGACGGGATTCGACGGGAATATCGAGAGCGTCAAGGTGGGCTTCGAGCCTGCCGCCAAACCCTCCGAGTTCAAGAAGGTTATCAAAACCTGAACACTATGCCTATCACCGCGCTGGCGGCTATCGCCAGCGCGGGGTGTATCCGCCATTTCTTGACATTTAACACCACCGCCAGCACAGCCGCCAGTATTAATCCCTTCCATTGGAAAAGATCCAGCGCGGAGCGGCTCGCCTCGTAAGCCGGGATATCCAGCAGCGCGACCTTCAGCACGCCGAACCCCGCCGCCGCGATCATCCCTACCGACGCCGGGCGTATCCCGTAGAACACCGCCTTGACCGTCGGATGTGAGGCGAAGGCCTTCAGGAAACGCGCCATGATCAGCACGATGGCCAGCGAGGGCAGCGCCTCCGCGATGGAGGCGACCACCGCGCCCGGTATGCCCGCCGTGACGTACCCGACATACGTGGCCATGTTGATCCCGATCGGGCCTGGCGTGGCCTCGGATACCGCGATCATGTCGATGAGGGTCTGGCGCGTGAACCAGCCTGTTTTCTCCGATATGCGTTCCAGGAATGGGAGCGTCGCCAGCCCGCCGCCAACCGCGAACAGCCCTGTCATGAAGAATTCATAAAATAGGCGGAGTAATATCATGAGGTTTGCCTCCCCCGCGCGGCGAAATACTGGATCAGCGCGCCCAGCAGCGCGGCCGCGACCACGTACGCGATCGGCGATATTTTAGTAAGTATCGACAACAGGAACACGGCGGCGAACAGCGCGGTGGTCCGCCAGTCCACCAGCGAGGCCTTGCGCAGCTTCATTATCGCGTTGGCGATCAGCACGAGCACGCACACGCGGATCCCGGCGAACGCGCTCTGTACGGCGGCCAGCTCCGCGAAGCTGGTCAGGAAAGCCGCTATCGCCGTGATAACGATCATCGACGGGAAGACCACTCCCAGCGCGGCGCATATCCCACCCAGCGGGCCTCTCACCTTGTTGCCCGTGAATACCGCGACGTTGACCGCGATGAGCCCGGGCAGGCACTGGCCGATGGCGTAGTAGTCCATGATCTCCGCCTCCGTCGCCCACTGGCGGCCCTCGACCACCTCGCGCTGGAGCATCGGCAGCATCGCGTAACCGCCGCCGAACGTCAGCCCGCCTATCTTGCAGAACGTGAGGAACAGGTCCAGCCGGACGTCGAAGCGTTTTCTTGACCGGCCGCCCGACTGGTTATCCAGATTGTTATCTAATTGGTTATTCAATATGAAACAAGCCTCCCGCAACGGCAATCCTACTGGAGGATATACCCGGGCGCGGGTTTTGTCAAGGCGCGGCGGTTTGACGGGGCTGGCAATCCATGGTATAATTATATCCTACTAAACCTAAAGGAGATCGTGGCGCGAAACATGATTGACAAAGCGTCGACAGGTAGGGAGGGATATGCTATGCAGTATAACGTTGTGCCGGAATGGGGTAACCTGCAGGTGTCGCGGCTGGGCATGGGGTGCATGCGCCTGCCCACGAAGAAGGATGGCGATAAGACGGTCGTGGACCGCCCGGAGGCGATCGAGCTGATCCGCGCGGCTATCGACGGCGGCGTGAACTACATCGACACGGCCTACGGCTACCACGGCGGCCAGAGCGAGCTGGTGACGGGCGAGGCGCTGCTGGACGGCTACCGCGATCGCGTCAGCCTCGCGACCAAGCTGCCGTCATGGTTGGTCAAGGAGGAGGCGGACATGGACCGCATCCTCGACGAACAGTTGAAGAAACTGCGGACCGACCATATCGACTTCTACCTGCTGCACGCGGTCAACAAGTCCCACATCGCCAACTACCGCAAGTTGGGTTACCAGAGGTTCCTCGACCGCGCGAAGGCCGACGGTCGGATTGGCCGGGCGTGCTTCTCTTTCCATGACGACGCGGCCACGTTTTTGGATATACTGGACGATTACGACTGGGCGATGTGCCAGGTCCAGTTCAATTACATGGATACCGACAACCAAGCAGGGTTATCGGGCATACAGGCGGCGGGCCGGAAGGGTGTTGGCGTGGTTGTGATGGAGCCGATACGCGGCGGCGCGCTGGCGAACCCGCCGGAAACGGTCAAGGCGATGATGGAGGGTTACCCGGTCAAGCGAACACCGGTGGAATGGGCGTTCGCGTACGTCGCGCAGTTCCCGGAGAACCGGGTGCTGCTCTCCGGCATGAGCAACACACAGCAGCTCAGCGAGAACCTCAAGACGTTCGAGACGCTGAACGAGGGTCCGCTGCCCCAGGCGGAGCGGGATTTCATCGATGAGGTGACGCGGGCGTACAGGTCGCGCGTGTATGTCGGGTGTACGGGATGCAGGTACTGCGCGCCGTGTCCGCAGGGCGTGGCGATACCGGACATATTCCACAACTTTGACGAGTCGTACATGTTCGACAATTTCGGGCATTTCAAGTGGTTCTACGGCGAGTGCGTGGAGAAGGGCACGGACGCTTCCAAGTGCGTGGAGTGCGGAGCGTGCGAGGAGCAGTGTCCGCAGAAGATTCCGATTATAAGGCGGCTGGCTGAGATTCGGGAGAGGAGCGCGTAGGGGGAGCGCCCCCTCTTTCACACGCGTTGGGATTCGCGTCTCCCCATCTGCCGTTGCAGCGGTAGAGGGGGAGACGCGAATTCTGTCACAACAACAGGGTGTGGCGAAGCGAATCCCATTGCGTCTGCGTTCCAAGCCCCGTATCGCCCCTATAGGGGAGATGCCACCCTCATGCGGCAGAGGGGGCTACGCGAGACCCGCCTCACGCGACAAAGGCGCGTACCTAGCCCCCCCCCCACACAACTCCAAGCCCCACACCCGTCACCCCCGCGTAAAAAAAATTCTCCTTGACCGCCCAGAATGTTACGATTGCCTGTTGACAAATTCATATTTCTGTAATATACTAACGCTATCAACAGGGAGTTATCATTGTAACCAGGCGTGCCGGCCTTAGGGCTGTAGCGAGCGGCAGGAGGAGAATGGTGATGCTGCAATCAGGATTCAAGAAAGGGCGTTGGCTTAGCGTCGCGGCCCTGGCGCTGTTGATGTGCCTGGCCGCGTTCACGGCGCTGGCAAGCGAGGGGACGGAATATTACATGGGTAACTCCGTGCCCGTGTATACCGACTCGACGACCAGCTCGTCGGTGATAGACCAGCTGGGCGTGGGCGAGCCTGTCCGGATGTTCAGCCACAACGTTGGCAAGGACGGAGCCTACTGGCACTACATCGAGATCATCGCGACCGGGCAGAGGGGTTATATCCAGACCGGCAACCTGACGACCGCGGACGTCAGGCCGAATCAGTCCAACACCTCCGCCAGCGGACAGCTGGTTGTGACCAACAGCGCGGGCGCTCAGCTGAAGGACTGGCCGACCACGAGCGCGTCGGTCGCGTTCACGCCGGGCAACGGCACGGTCCTGACGATGATCGGCACCACAACCGATATCGGCGGATCGCTGTGGTACTATGTCTCCTACCAGGGGCAGAAGCTGTATGTACGCGGCTCGGACGTGCAGGTATACCAGCCCCCAACGTCCGGCGACAGTTCCAGCGGGGCGCCGGCTGACCCGGGCAACGGCTCGACCGCGACGGCGGGTTACCGCTACATCGTCACGGCCACGCGGTATGTGAATATGCGCAGCGCGCCCTCCACGTCGGCCACCGTCGTCGCGCAGGTTCCGGCTGGGGAGATCGTGGTGGAGCGGATGTCCGTGGTTGGCGCGGATAAGAAGATATGGCGTTACATCACATGGGGCGTAAACGTGGGCTACATGCGCTCGGACTACCTGACCGTCATGGGCGGCGGGACCTCGTATACCCCGGTTCCGGCAGCCGCCACGCCCACGCCTCCGCCCAGCGCGGGGTATAAGGATTACGTGCTGACGTATGGACCAACCACTTTAAAGAAGGAACCGAGCGATTCCAGCTCAACGGTCGTAACAGCGCCGGCTGGTGTCGCGCTGAGGCCGCTCAACACATACACTGCCGATGGCGGAATTGTCTGGTACCAGGTAATTTACTCGACCGCCGGGAATGACCAGGTTGGTTACGTCCAGCGTGACTGGGTGCTTGATAACCCGACGTGGGATCAGCTTGTCAATGCTGGAGCGGTCACGCCGTCGCCCACGCCGAACCGTGAAGGCGAGTACGCGTCTAGCGGTTACATGGTAACCGTACAAGGCAGTGTCCCGGTGTATGGTTCGGCTTCCCTGAAGGACAAGGGCAACGGCAACTATGAGTTTAGTAAAGACAGCCCGTCGTACACTATCAAGAGCGCTGGAACCATCGTAAAGCTGGTGAAGACGTACTACTCGTGGATTCCGCAAGAGAATTACTACGACTACGTCTACCACGTCCAGTTCAAGGTATGGTCGCCGTCGGTAACCAACACTCCAACGCCAGCGCCTGGCGCGACTGCCGCGCCTTCGCAGTGGATGACCTACTCCGGCTACATCCTAAAGGGTTACCTGCGCTACGCCACGACCCAGGAATTGGCCAACGCCAACGCCCAGGGCTGGGGCAGCCTGTGGCAGCCCACCGCGGTCCCGACAGCCGTTCCCACCCCAACCCCAGTCACGCCGTACCAGGTGCGCATGGGCGTATCCCACGTCGCGCTCAGGACTGGCCCGGCAACCTCGGCCAGCATGATCACCAGCATCGCGCCCAACGAGGTCGCCCAGTACCTCAACCAGGTCCTCGGCGCGGACGGCTACGCGTGGTATCAGGTGACCTTCTACGGCAAGACCGGCTGGGTGCGAAGCGACCTGTGCAGCCTGATCTACCCGGGCGGCGCGGTCCAGGCCCCGTCGAATACTTCAAGCTCCGGCTCCAGCGGCACGTATTCGGCGCTGATGGCCGTCACGAACAGCGGCACCAATATGCGAACGGGCATGGGCACATCCTTCGGGATTGTCACCAAGCTCTCGCGCGGCGAGGTCGTGCAGGTGAAAGGCAGCGGCACTGGCACCGACGGCAACACATGGTATCAGGTCACCAGCATATTCTCCAATAAAACGGGTTACATCCGGGGCGACTTGCTCAGACAATTGACCGTCAAGGAGCAGGAAACCTACGGCAGCGCGTCAAGCGCGGGGGCGGCGTCGACCGCCCCCGCCGCCGTCGCGCCGACGCCCGCCACCAACGCCACGCTTAAATTGGGCGTGACCGGGTCGGAAGTGGCCCAACTGCAGTCTTACCTTGCCGCGCAAGGCTATCTGGGCAGCAATTATACATCGGGCACCTACGACGCGGCCACGCTGATGGCCGTGCGCCGCTTCCAGGAAGCGGCCGGACTGAATGTCGACGGCGTAGCGGGCACGGCTACGCTCACAAAGCTGTATTCGGGCGGGGTCACTACGGGCAGCGCGGGCAATACAGGAAGCGCGGTCAATACGGGAAATACCGACAGCGACGGCTATGTCTCGCCGAATTCTGTCGAACTTAATAGCTGGTCAACCGGGAACATCAAGTCTATACTGGAGGCGAACCCGGTCGGGATCGTCGTGGTAAGTGTGGACACGGGCATATCGTTCCGCGTAAAATACCGCTGGGGCACCAACCACGCCGACTGCGAGCCTCAGACCGCCAACGACACCGCCCTCATGAACCAGATAAAGGCGTCGTACGGCACGAGCCAGTCGCGCTACCGCATGCCCGTATGGGTGAAGGCGGGGGGATACACGTTCGCGGCGTCGATGTACGCGGAAGGGCATGACGCGTCCAGCGACACGATACCGGGGAACAACTTCTCCGGCGTGATGTGCCTGCACTTCAAGGACAGCGCCACCCACACCAACCCCAACGGCACCGGGACCGCCGAACACCAGCAGGTGGTAATGTACGCGTATACGCAGCAGCCGTAGAGGATGGATGGAGTATGGAGTTGATCTGACGCTGGCGTGAGGCGATGATCTCCCCAAAATGGGCGGCAAGAGGCTTGGCTTACGGCTCGCGGAAGATCGGTCGTTCCTGCCCCCCCCCCCCCACGCTCCAAGGACAGACGCCCGCCGTCTGTCCTGAACGCTGTCATGGCGATGGTTTCCAGTTTTTTGCCAAAAGAGGGCCCGTGCGGACGAACCAACGACGGATAAAATGGTGTTAAGAAAAATTTTCGTCTCGTACACTTTTTTGGCAATATATACTCCCGCTGGTTCGTCTTATCAACGAACCCAGAAGCACCCAACGCATACAAAGCTTGGATGAACGGGATGAGTTCGCGCCCGGTCAAGGCCGGGCCAATCAACCGAATTGAGGTGAAGCAAACGGTGAGACACGCTAACCCGCTCAAGAGGCTGCTGGCCGTTACGCTGGCGATCCTTATGCTCACAGGGATCGCGGGCGTCGGCTACGCGGCCGAACCCGGCGCCATCTCCGCGTACAGTCTCACGCTGACACGCTCCCTGTACCAGGGACGCGTAGGCGCGGACGTGCGCGCGGCGCAGACCATACTAAAGGAATTGGGGTACTACACCGGCTCGATCGACGGCATATACGGCAGCAAGACCACCGCCGCCGTCAAAGCGTTCCAGACCCGCAACGGCTTGCCGGCGGACGGCCAGATCGGGAACAGCACGTTCCAGAGGATGATCTCCCCGTCAGCCATCAAGAATGGCGCAAGCTCCAGCGGCGGCGCGGTACGCTCGTACCTGCGCTACGGCGACACCGGCAGCAGCGTCCTGCAGATGCAAAGGGCGCTCCAGTCGCTGGGCTACTACAATGGCCCGCTGTCCGGAAACTTCCTGAGCCAGACACTGGCCGCCGTGAAGAGCTTCCAGTCCCGCAACGGCCTGGTGGTCGACGGGCTGGCCGGGAACAAGACGCTCACGCTGCTGTACAGCGGCAAGGCGCTGCCCTACTACGTCTACCAGCCGACCCAACCGCCCGTATACTGGCCGACGCCTAAGCCAACGGCCAAGCCAACCCCGACACCGGCGGGCCAGCGCCTGCTGCGCTACGGCATGTCGGGCGACGACGTGGCGGCGGTACAGTCCCGGCTGTTCCAGCTGGGATACTACTACGCTTCGTCTATCCGCGGCAACTTCGACCAGGCGACGCTGAACGCCGTCAAGTTGTTCCAATCGTATAACGGCCTTAATCCCGATGGGATAATCGGCCCGCAGACGTGGACGAAGCTGTTCAGCCAATCGGCCGTGCCGTATTACTACGCGCAGCCGACCAAGACACCCGGCGGATGGCGGCCGCCGACGTCTAAGCCGACAGCAAAGCCAACCTCAAAGCCAACGACCAAGCCGCCATCAGCCACGCAGACCCCGCCTCCTAATGCTTGGACCGACCTAAGCAACGGCTCGACCGGCGACCTTGTGTCCGGCGTACAGAGAAGGTTGAGGGAGTTGGGCTACTACAACTACAATGACCCGATCAGCGGACATTTCAATGATAAAACTGAAGACGCGGTAAGGCTGTTCCAGCAAAACAACGGTCTGAATGGCACTGGTGTCGTTAACGAAGGAACCTGGTGGAAATTGTTCGACGCTTCCGCGAGAAGCTACGAGCAGCCGCCGACCCCTGTACCGCCGACACCGACGCCCGCGCCAACAGCGACACAACCGCTGCCTCCGCTTTTGAGCAAGCCGAGGGTGTACTACGAAGGCGGGATCGATCTGATAATCGAACCCGAATCGGGCGTGTACAACTATGAAATCGAGTTGTACGTTACGGACGCGTCAGGCAATTTTATACCTGACAGCAGGAGGTATACGGAAACCGTTTCCACGATGATCGCCCTCTCTTTCGGCGAAGTCAATATTCACGGATACCTTGTGCCGGGGACGACGCTCCATTGGATAGTCACGCCTGTGGATGCTTACAACAGGAAAGGCGAGACCGCTCAAGGTTCGTTTACGATGAAGACGCAGTAACCGTCCTTCACCCCCCGCCGCCCAGGGACTGCCTAACGGCAGTCCCTGTCGCGTTCTATTCGACACCCGGCGCGAATCGCGTCGGACTTTCCATTACCGCGCGGGTGTGGTATACTAGATGGGTTAACGCTTGGCCGGACGAAAGGAGGCGATGGGGCCATGCCTAAACCCGCGCAGTCCATCCGGACAGCGCGACTGGCCGCCAGCGGGTTAATGACCGCCATGGTGTTCATATTCACGTTCTTCATAAAGATACCCGCGCCGCCAAACGGATACATCCATCCCGGCGACGGAATAATATTCCTTGCCGGGGAGATATTAGGTCCCATCGGCGCGGTTTGCGCGGGACTGGGCAGCGCGCTCGCCGACCTCGCCGGCGGCTACGCGGCCTACGCCGCGCCGACATTCGTTATCAAGGCGGCCATGGGCTTGCTGGCCGGACTTACGCTGCCGGGCGCGGGCTGGGCGAGGCGGGCCGCCGCGCTGACGCTGGCGGAGATTATCATGGTAGGCGGGTACGCGCTGGCGGATACGCTGCTGTTCGGCGGCGCGGCGGCCGCGGCGTCCGTGATGATGAATCTGGTTCAGGGCGCGGCGGGCATACTGCTGGGCATGCCGCTGTGCGCGATGGGCGCGAGGCTGAAGCCCCGGCTCATGATCTGACGCGGCGCGCGTATAATGTCTACAGGATTATTAGGGAGGGCTTATGCGGAACAAAGCTCCGGAACTGTATTCCGAGATCGAGCGCGTTAAAGAGGCCATACTGGGCAAACTGCAGCGTCACCACGGCGCGACGCTCAAGGACGCCACGCCGTTCCAGCTTTACCGCTCGATCGTCTCGACCGTGCGCGACCAGATCATGGCGAAGCTGACCGAGACCCGCGCCCGCCAGCGCGAGCAGCACAGCCGCAAGCTGTATTACCTGTCCGTCGAGTTCCTGCTGGGCCGGTCCCTGCACTCCAACATACTCAACCTGCTGGCCACCGACGCTTACCAGGCGGTGCTGGCGGAGCTGGGCATCCGCATGGAGGATATGCTTCGCGAGGAGTCCGAGCCTGGGCTGGGCAACGGCGGGCTGGGGCGGCTGGCCGCGTGCTTCATGGATTCGCTGACGACGCTTCGCCTGCCCGCTATGGGCTGCACGATCCGCTACGAGTACGGGTTATTCCGCCAGCGGATCATCGACGGCCAGCAGGTCGAGCTGCCCGACAACTGGCTGGAGTTCGGCAACGCGTGGGAGGTCCCGGCGATGGAGGACTGCGTTGAGGTGCATTTCGGCGGGAGGCTGGAGGAGGAATGGGCGGACGGCAAGCTCTCGCTGAACCACGTCGACTACAAAACCGTGATGGCCGTGCCGTACGACATGCCCATCACCGGATACGGCACCGACATGGTAAACCCGCTGCGGATGTGGCGGGCCCGCGCGCCGAAGGCCAGCGAGCAGCCGCGCTTCAGCGCGGAGCTGTACGCGCTGGCGGTTGAGGAGCGCGAGCTGGCCGAGACGATATCCGGCGTGCTCTACCCGGAGGACAACAACTATGAGGGCAAGCTGCTGCGGCTCAAGCAGCAATACTTCTTCACGTCGGCGACTCTCCAGTACATCATCGCGGACTTCAAGCGGGCGTACGGTACCGACCTGTACGACCTGCCTGAGAAGGTCGTCATCAACATAAACGACACCCACCCCGCCATGGCCATCCCCGAGCTGATGCGCCTGCTGATGGACCAGGAGGGCTACGGCTGGGATGAGGCGCAGGCCATCGTGACGCGCTCCATCGCCTACACCAACCACACGATTATGGCCGAGGCGCTGGAGAAATGGCCGGACGAGATGGTCCGGATCCAACTGCCGCGAATTTACCAGATACTGGAGGAAATCAACCGCAGGTTCTGTGAGCGGCTGTGGAACCTGTATCCCGGCCAGTGGGATAGGATCGCCAAGCTCGCGGTCGTCGCGTATAACCAGGTGCATATGGCCAACCTGTCGGTGTGGGGCAGCTTCTCGGTGAACGGCGTGTCCCAGCTCCACGGCGAGATACTCAAGCGCGACACGTTCCACGACTTCTATAGGATCATGCCGGAGAAATTCTCCGCGATAACCAACGGCATCACCCACCGCCGCTGGCTGATGCTGGCCAACCCGCTGCTTACCGGGCTGATCGAGGACGCGATAGGCCCCGCGTGGCGCGAGGAACCCGAGCGGCTGATCGAGCTTAAGAGGTTCAAGGACGACGCCGCGTTCGTTGAGAAATACCAGCAGGTCAAGCGCAAGAATAAGGAACGCCTGGCGCGTTGGTTCGAGCGCGAGCAGGGCGTAGTGATAAGGCCGGACTTCCTGTTCGACGTGCAGGCCAAGCGGCTGCACGAGTATAAGCGCCAGCTGCTCAACGCGCTTCATATCATCGTGCTGTTCAACAGGATAGCGGACGATCCGGACTACGCGATAACGCCGCGCTGCTTCATATTCAGCGCGAAGGCCGCGCCCAGCTACCGCCGCGCCAAGCAGATCATACGCCTGATCAACGCGATAGGCGCGATGGTGGAGAAGCACCCCCGCGCCCGGTCGATGCTGCAGGTCGTGTTCCTGGAAAACTACAGCGTGTCGGCGGCGGAGATACTGATCCCGGCTACGGAGCTGTCCGAACAGATATCCACGGCTACCAAGGAAGCGTCGGGCACGGGCAACATGAAATTCATGATGAACGGCGCGATGACCATCGGCACGATGGACGGCGCGAATGTGGAGATGCATGATCGCGTCGGCGCGGAAAACATCTACATCTTCGGCGCGAGGGCGCGGGAGGTGGAGCAGATCTACGCCACGCAGTCCTACCAATCCATCAACATATTCGAGCGCAACCAGGAGATCCGCAAGGCGATGAACAACCTGCTGGACCGCACGATACTACCCGAGCAGGGCGCGTTCCAGGACCTATACCACTCGCTGTTGTTCGGCGACTACGGCGGTATGCCCGACCCATACCTGGTGCTCAAGGACTTCGGCTCGTACTCGATGGCGCAGCAGCGCGTCGGGAACGATTATATGAACCAAAAGACCTGGAACCGGCGGGCGATCATGAATACCGCGGCGTCCGGGTGGTTCAGCAGCGACCGCGCGATCCGCGAGTATAACCAGATGATCTGGAAACTGGATCCCGTGGACTTCGAGGATTGACGATGCGGCCCATCCACAACAGCCGCGATGTATTCTACCGCGATCCGGTCGGCGCGGTCCCCGCCGGGACGAACGTGAGGCTGCGCGCGCTGGTCCGGCATGCCCCGCAGCCCGACAGCGTTACCATCCGCGTGTGGTCCGACCGCGAGGACTGGATCGAGATGTCGCCGCTGGGCTTCGTCAACAATGGTTATCTTTATGAAACCATACTGGCCGCGCCATCCGCGCCCGGGCTGGTGTGGTATGACTTCCGTATCCGCTCCGGCGGCGTGGAGATATCCTACGGCAACGCCCCCGACAAGCTGGGCGGCGAGGGCGCGGTCTGGGCCGAACTGCCGCCGTCGTTCCAGCTAACCGTCTATGACCCGGCGTTCGCCCCGCCCAAGTGGATGCGCGAGGCTGTCGTCTACCAGATATTCCCGGACAGGTTCGAGGGCGGGCCGCTGCGTCCCAGTGGAGGCGCGGCCAATCCAGCCAACCCAGCCAATCCAACCCAATGGACCGGCGGGGAACGCCTCCTCCACGCCGATTGGCATGACGCGCCCGGCATGGGCATCGACCCGGACAGCAAGGCCTACCGCGCCCAGGATTTCTACGGCGGCACGCTGGAAGGCATCCGCCGCGCCTTGCCGTACCTCGCGGGTTTGGGCGTGACATGCCTGTACCTGAATCCGATATTCGAGGCCCCGTCCAACCATCGCTACGACACAACCGATTACTTGAAGATCGACCCCATGCTCGGCACGGAGCGCGACCTCATCGAATTATGTGAATCGGCGCGGGACGCAGGCATACGCGTGATGCTGGACGGGGTGTTCAGCCATGTCGGGGCGGGCAGCGCGTACTTTAGGGACGCCGTGTCTTGCGAGGATTCGCGGTATCGGCGGTGGTTTACCTTTAAACATTGGCCGGACGACTATGATTGCTGGTGGGGCGTGCCGTCATTGCCCAATGTGAATGAAATGGAGCCGTCATACCTGGACTTTACGCTGAGATCGGAAGGCGCGGTCGTGCCGCGATGGACGCGCTCGGGCGTCGCGGGCTGGCGGCTGGACGTCGCGGACGAGCTGCCCATGCCATTCCTGCGCGAGCTACGCGCGGCGGTCAAGCGGGAAAATCCCGACGCGTGCGTGTTGGGCGAGGTTTGGGAGAACGCGTCGTGCAAGATCGCCTACGGCGAACTGCGGTCATACGTGTTGGGCGACACGCTGGACAGCGTGATGAATTACCCGCTGCGTTCCGCGCTGATATCCTTCCTGACCGGGACGGTTACCGCGCCGCGGACAGCGCGGCGGATCGACGCGATGATGGAGCAATACCCCAAGCCCTTCGCCTACGCGTTGATGAACCTGATGGGCAGCCACGACCGCGCGCGCGTTCTAAACGAGCTGGCTTGCGTTACCGGGGAATCGACGCCCCGCGCCAGCCAAGGCGCGCTGCGGCTGACCGACAGCCAGAGGACGCTCGCTAGGGAGAGGCTGCTGCTGATGTTCGGGTTTATCGCGGCGTGGCCGGGCATGCCGACGGTCTATTATGGCGACGAGGCCGGCATGGAGGGCGCGGGCGACCCGTACTGCCGCGCCGCGTACCCATGGGGACGCGAGGACGCGGGCATCCGCGAATACTTCCGCGAGGCGATCGAACTCCGCCAGCGCAGCCCTGTGCTGATAACGGGCGAGGCGCGGCTGGCCGCGCCTGACGACGACGTGTTGGTGATAGTCCGCGAGATTCGCGGCGGCGTCGACGCGCTGGGCGATCCCGCCCACGACGCGCTGGCGGTCTTTGCCATGAACCGAGGCGACGACACCAAAATATTATGTACAAATTTACCAAACGAGCCGCGCGGGTTGACGGTGCCCCCGCGCGGCCGCGCCATGTGGCTGAGCGGGGATCACACCGTCAGCACGCCGTTCTCCGCGTCGATTATCTTTAGTATCTGCAGCTCCGCGCCGGTCAGCGCGTCGATGTAGATGATGAACTCGCTGTCAGACCATTTCCCGATGAACTCGTAGGCCAGCTTCTCTCCGCTCTCGCGCGGGATCACGCACAGCCGCTCATGCGTCACGTCCAGGCGGTCGCTGACCATCTCGCGGGCCTGTTCCACGTTGAGAACTACCTCGGGCAGCGCGCGCTCATAATGGTTCATCAGGTAGTTGTTGGCCTCGATCCCCACGACCGCGCCGGTATCCATGCGTACCTGAACCTTGATCAGGTCGGGATACATGACCACTCCGTCCTGAACCCACGCGAAGTTTATCACGGCCAGGCCGTTATACTGTTGGAAATAGTTGGATTCCATCGGGCTGAACCCGCGCTCGGCCAGATACTCGCTGGCGCGGGCGACACAGTCCTGCATCGACAGCGACTGGGTGTATTCGCCGTACTCCGGCATGATCCACAGCACCTTGCCGCCGCGCTGGGTGACATGAACGTTCAGCCTGCCGTCGGTTGTGTCAAGCACGAAGCCATAACTGGCCACAGGCCCGCCCGTGTCGCTGGTTCGCGCGGTAAGCGTTACCTTGTCCGCCCCGACGAACGCTATCGCCCGGCGCAGCGCCTCGTCCGCGTCCACCTGCTCACTGCCCAGCGCCTTGGCCTCGCCCTCATGCTTGCCGTCCGAGAACGGCCCGTCGTATATCAGCGACGGGTATTCGGACGCGTTCTGGGTATCCATCGCGCGGACCAGCGGGGCCTGTTCCTGTTCGCCGGACTGCGACCACCAGTCGTTGGGGACGGTCGCCATCATCTCCGACAATTGTCGGTTTATCGTGCTGGCGTGGGAGAGCAGTCCCTGCAATTGCTTCATGTCGTCGTCCGAGAACGGGCGGCCCTCCGCGGCCGAGGCCGTGAGCGTCCGCGCGTAGTCGGACACCTGGTTGACGAACTTCATGCTGGAGGCGATCGGCTCGCCGCTTAGCGGCAGCTGCGCCAGCGAGCTTGAGGCCTCGCCAGCCTGCATGGATACGCGCGAGAGCAGCAGTGCCCCTTCGCCCGGCGTGGAGCTTACCATCAGCTTGCTCAGGTTAAGCTCGACGCTGTTCAGCCCGTCTACCAGGCTGTAGAACGCCTGCTGGCGCGCGACCTCCAGCGAGCGTTTCAGTTTCTCCGCGCGGGAGGTCTGCCAGGCGATCAGGACGACCGAGGCGACCAGCAGCGCGGTCAGCGCGATGGCCGGCTTGTTGATCGAGCGTCCGCCCGAGCGGGAGTTCCACGCGCCGCGTCCCCGGTGTCGGCCTTTCCAGCCGGTGTTGTTTGCGTTCGCTTGCATCGGGCAGCCTCCTATATCGCGAACCAGTGCCGCCCGATCTTCAGCCGCACCTCGCGCGACCAGATCCAGGCGTTAGTGGCGGTCTGCGGGTTGAAGTAATACAGGCAGCCGTATGTGGGATCCCAGCCGTTCATCGCGTCGCGGGCGGCCCGCCAGCTCTCGTCGTCCGGGGTGAGCCATATCTGGCCGTCGGCCACCGCGTCGAACGCCCCCGACTGGTACGCGACGGCGGCGACCGTATTCGGGAATGACGCGTTGCGCACGCGGTTGAGCACGACAGCCGCGACAGCGACCTTGCCGATATACGGCTCGCCCCGCGCCTCGCCGTGGATTATCCGCGCGAGGATCTCAGTCTCGCTGCTGGAATACCCGCCGCTGGCCGCGACCGAATTCCCCGACGAACCTCCGCTAAGGGTAAGCCCCATCGCGGCGGCGGTCGACGCGCCGACCACGCCGTCCACCTTCAGCCCGTTCTTGCGCTGGAACGCGGTGACCGCGTTATACGTGCTCTGGCCGTACACGCCGTCGACCGAGCCGCTGTAGTATCCCCATTGCTTGAGTTTCTTCTGCACGGCGGTGACGTCGCTGCCCGTCGAGCCCCAGGCTACTGCGGACGCGGCTTGCGCCCACGCCGCCGCGAACAGCGTCAGCGCGAGCGCCGAGGCGAGGATAAGGAGTGCGGTCCGTTTGCGCATATGCGGTCCTCCATCCAAACAGGTTGGCTATATGTTGCTGATCAGCGACCTGAACCAACGCAGTATCACGCTTTCGAATACGGGCGTGGGCGAGGGCGTGGGCGTTGGCGGAATCCTCGCCGCCGCGCGGGTTAATCCGCCGCGCCCGCATAGGTCGGCCACGCTGGTTGGCAGTCCGGCGGCTGGCCGGGCGCCGAGGCTTGCGGCTGCCGCGTAGGTTGGCCTCGCGGCCTGTGCCGCGTCGATCGTGTCCGGGGTCATCAGGCACAGCGGCGGGTATATCACACACCACCAGTTGCGCCCGGCAGCCTCACCGATCCTTATTACCAGTGAATCATATGTATTGGCGGGTACAACCATCCCGGCGTACTCACGGTCGGGGAAATATTCTTCCGCGAACGTCGCTTCAACTGGTATGGCTGGCATGGCTGGCATACCGCCAGGCGCGTCCGCGCTCCCGTTGACAACGGCCGACACGAGCGCCTGTATGTTGGCAAGATTCTCCAAAACCATCGCCCGCGCGGTGTCCGGGTCAGCCGCCGTGAGCGTCGCCCCAAACCGCTCGATCACCGCGTCGCGCGCGCGCAGCTTCAACGCCTGATCTTCGTCGGAGTCGCTGTTCGCGATGACGCGCAGACGAATCACCTCGCCGCCGTCCAGCGCTTCGGCGAGCGCGGCGCGGCTGGCCGCGTACTCCGCGGGTTCGGCGTACCAGCCGCCGGGCATCCGCGCCGCGCCAGCCGCCAACACCGCGCAAACCGCCGCGCATAACAAAAAACCAGACCCGCGCATGCCATCATCCTCCGTACACAGGGAACGCATGGCAGTAGCATGTCTGGAATTGTCAGGGATTATACGCCTGAATTGTAAAGTTTATTAGTTAATTAATCCAGCGGCCCGGGCGTGTTCCTCCTTGATGGACGCCATCAGCGCGGGATCCTCGATGAGGTCCAGCGCGACGAACGCGAGGACCTTCGCGCCCAGCAGGATTGAGGCCAGTCCCGACTCGGAACATGACGCCTCCATCATCTCCACGCTGTGGCCGGGGACTGGCCTATCGGTAATGCGGATGTGCGGATGGATCGTCGGCACGACATGCGAGACGTTGCCCACGTCCGTTGAGCCGAACCCGCCCGGCTTATCCGGCGGCGGCGAAACGGTCTCGCCCAATAGCTCCAGATTTTTCTTATACAGCGCGTCGAGCGACGGGGTCTTGATCATATCCTCGCACCGGGGCTGGTAGCGCTCAATCTTTCCCTTCGCGCCTGTCATCAGGGCGGCGCCCTCCACGATACGCTCGACCTTCGCGTAGACCTCGTCCAGCGTGGCGGATTTAGCCGCGCGGAGGTAGAAGTTCGCCTTCGCGTAGTCGGGCACCGAGTTGGGGGCCTTGCCGCCGTTGGTTATGACGCCATGCATGCGTACGTCGGGCGTTACGTGCTGGCGCAGCGCGTTTATGCCATTATAAGTGAGTATTAGCGCGTCCAACGCGTTGATACCCAGCTCCGGGCTTCCGGCGGCGTGCGCGGACTTGCCCCAGAACTCGATATACACGCAGTCGATGGCCAGCGCGTCGGTGGTCGTGCCGTGCTCGTCCGCGCCGGGGTGGACGCACAGCGCGGCGTCCACGTCCTTGAAGAATCCCTCGCGGACGTAGTTCGCCTTGGCCGCGCCGTTCTCGCCGCCCTCCTCGCCGGGCGCGCCGTATACGCGGACCTCGCCCCCGGCCTGATCGATCACCTGTTTGAGCGCGTCCCCGGCCAGCGAGGATGTCGCGCCGAAGAGGTTATGCCCGCAGCCGTGGCCCAGCCCGGCCAGCGCGTCGTATTCGGCGAGGTACGCGACGACGGGGCCGGGCTTGCCCGACTTATAGACGGCGGTGAACCCGGTCCTATGGCCGCCGACGTCGACCTTCACCTCGAAGCCCTTGTTCCTCAACTGGCTGGACAGGCGTTCGCACGCGAAGAACTCGTAGTTGCTAAGCTCCGGTTTGGCGTGGATCTCCCGGGCGATCTGCTGGTATTCATGGCCGACAGCGTCGATGTAGGATACTACGGAGTCCCTTATGCTCATGTTGGTTGGTCCTTTCTGAATAATCCGCGATATGGGGGGAGTGTACAATATAAGGGTCTTGACTAGTTTATGATGAGGCAATATCCCTCTATTTGGACTATATCACCTCGTCATAAACTAGTCAAGCCCCCAATATATTTCCCATAGGATCAACCGGCGCCCTTCGCCGGGACTAACGCCATTGCGCCGCTCATAGGATAATGGTATCATTAGCGCGGAGGTGTGTCTATGGATAACATCAGCGCGGCGGGCTGGACCTCGGTCGGCCTGGCCTTCATATTCCTCATGACCGCGTTGGGCGCGGCGACTGTCTTCCTGTTCAGGAAAGGCGACATTTCCAAATACCAGAACATCTTCCTCGGGTTCGCGGCGGGCGTGATGATCGCGGCGTCGGTCTGGAGCCTGTTGATCCCGTCCATCGAGGCGGCGGAGGCGAAGGGACTCGCCGGATGGATACCCGCCTCGCTGGGATTCATAATGGGCGCGGTGTTCCTGCTGGGGCTGGATAAGCTGATACCGCACATCCACCAGGCTACGGGCGTGCGCGAGGGTCGGCCCAGCGCGAGCAAGCGCACCATGCTGCTGTTCTCGGCGGTAACGCTGCACAACATCCCGGAGGGGATGGCCGTCGGGCTGGCGTTCGCGCTCGGGGCGCAGACGGGCGGGCCTGGAGCGTACGCGGCTGCGATCGCGCTGGCCATCGGCATCGGCATCCAGAATTTCCCGGAGGGCGCGGCGGTCACGCTGCCATTCAGACAGGAGGGGTGGTCGCCGGTCAAGTCGTTCCTGCTGGGCGCGTTGACCGGGGCGGTAGAGCCTGTGTTCGGGATTCTGGCCGCGCTGCTGGCGGGGGTGTTCGCGTCGGTGATGCCCTGGCTGCTGGCGTTCGCGGCGGGCGCGATGATATACGTTGTGGTCGAGGAGATGATCCCAGAGGCGCGTCTGGGCGAACACTCCGACAAGGCCACGCTGTCAGTCATGGCAGGCTTCCTTGTTATGATGGTGTTGGACGTCGCGCTGGGCTAGGTTCTGATCCCATCCACGGTTCCACTGAGTGAACCCATGGTCGGCTTCCTGGTGATGATGGCGCTGGACGTCGCGCTGGGCTAGGTTCTGATCCCATCCCCGGTTCCACTGAGTGAACCCATGGCAGGCTTCCTGGTGATGATGGCGCTGGACGTCGCGCTGGGCTAGGTTCTGATCCCATCCCCGGTTCCATAGAGTGAACCGGGGGTGTGGCGATGAGAAGATATTTGTTCATAACCATACGCCAGGCGCGGCGCGTGTCGGTGGCCGCGCTGGTGGTTTTATGCGCGTTGGCCGCCGGGATAGCGATGGGTTCGGCGCGGGCGCGGCGGGCTATAGACGTTGATATTGGCTCGTCGGGCGGCGCGGGCGTCCGGCTGCCCATCATCATGTATCACAGCGTGGTAAGGGACGGCTTGCCGCGCAACGATTACCAGATAACCGTGTCCCAGCTGGCAAACGACCTTGACTGGCTGTCCGCGCGGGGGTATAATACTGTCCTCATTGCCGATTTAGTAAGCTACGCGCTCGGGGAGGCCGCGCTGCCAGCAAGACCCGTCATGCTGACATTCGACGACGGCCAGCTGAACAACCTGGCCTACGCGCTGCCGCAGCTGAAACAGCGCGGGATGCGAGGCGTGTTCTCGGTATGCGGCACGTTCATCGAGCGGGCGGAGCGTGAGCGCGACCCCTCGCCGCTGTACGCGTACATGACGTGGGCCGACATACGCGAGGCCGCGTCTACCGAAACCGTCGAGATCGCGAACCACTCATACAACCTCCATGGCGAGAAGAACGGGCGCAGGGGCTTCACCCGTCGCGCGGGCGAGACCAAGGCCGCGTTCCAATCCTCGCTGATGGAGGATGTCAGCATGATGCAGCAGCTGCTCAGGCTGAACACGGGCGTGGAGGCCGCGTGCTTCACGTACCCGTATGGGTTCACGTACGACGGGTCGTGGACGCTTCTGCGCGACCTAGGGTTCAAGGCGGCGATGACATGCCGCGAGAAGGTGAACTGCCTGCCACGCGATCCGGACGCCCTCTTCCACCTAAACCGCTTCAACCGGAGCGGTTACACCACGACGGAGGCCTTTATGAAACGATTGGGGATCGAATGATTACCCTGACCGGCATCCGCAAGTCGTTCAGGGTGGTGAGGCGCCAACCCGGAGCGAAGTCCGCCCTCGCCTCGCTGTTCCACCGGGAATATAACACCGTCAACGCCCTGGACGGCGTGTCGTTCGTGATACCGGACGGCGCGATCGTCGGATACATCGGCCCGAACGGAGCGGGCAAGTCCACATCCATAAAGGTTATGAGCGGCATACTGGTTCCGGACAGCGGGACCTGTTCCGTCGCGGGGCTAACGCCGTGGACGGAGCGCAAGGCGCTGGCGCGGCGGATCGGCGTGGTGTTCGGGCAGCGCTCGCAGCTGTGGTGGGATGTGCCCATCGCGGACTCGTTCGACCTGCTGCGCGATATTTACCGCGTGCCACATAACGATTATAACCGATCGCGGGATAGGCTGGTCGACGCGCTGGATATCGGCCCGTTCCTGAATACCCCGCTGCGCCAGGTAAGCCTCGGCCAGCGGATGCGCGCGGAGCTGGCCGCGTCACTCCTGCACAACCCGGAGATACTTTTTTTGGACGAGCCTACTATAGGGCTGGACGCTGTAAGCAAGCTGGCGGTCCGGCAGTTCATCCGCGAGATAAACGCGGAGCGCGGGGTGACCGTGCTGCTGACCACCCACGACATGAACGACATCGAGGCGCTGACCGATAGGATCATACTGATCGGCAAGGGCCGCGTACTGTACGACGGGACGATGAGCGCGGTCAAGTCCAGTGAGACGGCGGAGGGTCTGCCGGTGGAGGAGATCGTCGCGGGAATGTATAAGGAGCATGGCCTATGACTTTTAAGGAGTTCGCCAGGCCTTACGCCTCCAGGAGCGCGCCTATGACTTTTAAAGAGTTCGCCAGGCCTTACGCCTCCAGGAGCGCGCCTATGACTTTTAAAGAGCTGGCCAGGCCTTACGCCTCCAGGAGCGTGGCCTATGACTATTAAGGAGCTGGCCAGGCCTTACGCCTCCATGTTCCGTGTCCAGCTTATCGCTCAGCTTCAGCACCGCGCGGCGGCGTGGGCTGGTATCGCGACGCAGTTCTTCTTCGGGTTCGTGTTCGTGATGATGTTCAGCGCGTTCTACCGGGATGGGACGGTCGTCCCGCCCATGCCGCTGGACCGTCTGGTCGCCTACCAGTGGCTGAAACAGTCGTGCCTCATGATCGTCGCGCTGTGGAGCCAGGACGGTGAGCTTAGCGACCAGATCGTCAGCGGGAGCGTGGCGTATTCGCTGTGCCGCCCGATGGAGCTTTACTCGCTGTGGGCGGCGCGGCTGATAGCTAACCGGATCGCGCGGTGGTCGTTGAGGTGTGTCCCGGTGCTTGTGTTCGCCGCGCTGCTGCCCGCGCCGTATGGCATGATCCCGCCGCCTGGCGTCGGGGCCGCGCTGATGTTCGCGCTGTCGCTGGCGCTGGCGCTGCTGGTCGTGGTGGGGCTGTCGATGTACGTCTATACGCTGACGTTCGTCATGATGAGCCTGACCGGGCCTCGCCTGCTGGTCAGCACGCTGTCGGACTTCGCGTCCGGCCTGCTGATACCGCTGCCGCTGATGCCGGACTGGCTGCAGCGAATACTGAACCTGCTGCCGTTCCGTTACACGGCGGACGTTCCGTTCCGCGTGTATTCGGGCGATCTGGCTGGCGCGGCGGCGGCGGAGGCTATAGGGCTGCAGCTGGCCTGGGTAATATTCCTTGGCGTGACGGGATGGTTCGCGTTCCGCGCCGTGCTGCGCCGCGCGGTGATTCAGGGGGGATGACGGTTGATTTACTTCAAATACCTGCGCATGCAGCTTCGCTCCGCCGCGATATACCGCTCGTCGTTCTGGATGACGCTGGTCACGCAGGTCCTGTTCTGCGCGCTGGGGTTCGCAAGCATGGCGATCATGTTCGATAGGTTCGACACAGTCGCGGGCTGGACGTTCGCCGAGGCCGCGATGTGCTACGCGGCGGCGTTCATGGCCTTCTCGATCGCGGAATGCGTGGCGCGGGGGTTTGACATGTTCAGCCGGTTGGTGGTAAGCGGAGACTTCGACCGGCTGTTGGTCAGACCGCGCGGGCTTGCGCTGCAGGTGCTCGGCTCGTCGTTTGAGTTGACGCGGCTGGGGCGGCTCTTCGTCGGCGGGGCGATTCTTCCGTTCGCGGTTAGGAACCTCGGCGTCGTCTGGACGGCGGCCAAGGCCGCCGTACTGGTGATGATGATACTTTCCGGCGCTGTGATATTCATTGGGGTGTTCATGGTAAGCGCGGCGCTCTGCTTCGTGACGATCGAGGGGCTGGAGGTCATGAACGTTTTCACCGATGGCGGGCGCGAGATCGCCAGTTACCCGCTGCCCATATACGGCAGGACCGCGTTGAGGTTCTTCACGTTTATACTGCCATACGGATGTTTCAACTACCTGCCGCTGATGTACCTGACGGGCCGGACAACCGGCAGCGCCGCGCTTTACGCGCTCTCGCCGCTGATAGGGATGCTATACATAATCCCATGCGCCTTTGTGTGGAAAATGGGCGTTAAGCGGTATCTCAGCACGGGCAATTAGTTGGATATAACGAATACCATCTCCGAGCCGACGCGCCGCGACTCGACTACGGTAAGCCCGGCTTCCACGGCGTCGCGCTCGAACCTCGCCGCCGTGCCTCCTATGCGTCTGGCGCGGTCCGTGCCGGACAACCCCGCCAGCGGGAACGACACAACCTTGATGGGCGAGGCGACATCCCGCAGCAACTCTAGCCCGCGCCCGACGCGCTGCATATCCAGCACGGGCAGGAGTTTCAGCAGCAGCGCCGCGTCCGCCGTGGTTCGCGGCGTTTCAGCGACGAGGTCGAGCGCCCGCGCCGCTTCAGGCAGGCCCATTCGCCGGAACAGCGCGTTGGCGTAATCGACGCAACGCGTGTCCGCGTCGTACGCCTCATAGCGCGTCAGCCCGTCCGGTTTCCATAAAGGCAGCGCGAACGGGTTCAACCCGCAGCCATAGTCGGCGACGACAGCCGCCGACGAGCATATATCCTTTATATAACCATAAAACTCCATTAGCGCGGGCAATCTCTCGCGCGTGGACGCGTGCTCCGCAAGGCAATCCGCGCGCCATCCGGCGGGATTGGCCGGGTCCAACCCGCGCAGCTTATCGTCAAGGCCGCGCTCAAACGCCCGCGCCGCCGCTCCATGCCGCGAGTAGGCTCCCGTTATCTGGTAGAGCCTGTTCCTTACGGCGCGGTCACGGTCACGGGCGTTCTTGTGCCTGCGGGATTCTTCGGCGACGATACGATCAACGCACGCGCGGCACACGTTAGCGTATTTTCCCGATGGGATATACCCGGCGATACCATCCTCCGGGACATACCCGACGATACCATCATCCATCGCGGCGCAGCAATTCCATCAATTGGGTATAGAAGCGCAGGTTGTGCATAGTGCCCAACCGGTACGCCAGCGGGTCGCCGATACGGTACAAATGGCTAAGGTAAGCCCGCGAATACCGTCGGCAGCATAAGCAATCACACACGCTGGAGAGCGGGCGCGGGTCGCGCCAGTATTCCTCGTCGAGCGGATACAACCTGCGGTAGAATCCGTCCGCGCGTGGGTCGATGTCGGTTAGGCATTCCGCTTGTTCGTTATATATATACAATCGGTTGTGCCGCGCCTCGCGCGTCGGGACCACGCAGTCGAACAGGTTGTAACCCATGTCCACGCACGCCACGATAGCCTCGGGCATGCCCAGCCCCATCGCGTATTTGGGCAAACCATCCAACATAGCGTCGGCCGTTACGCGCAGTATGTCTGTATCCAGCCGCCCGCCGCCATCCAGCGGCCAGCCGCCGAAGCCATATCCATCCAGTTTCAGCGCCTTGAGCGCGTCGGCGCACTGGCGGCGCAGGTCCGGATACGCCCCGCCCTGAATGATCCCAAGCAACAGCGGCGGCTTAGTTCGGCGCTGGCTTACCTGCCGCTCGAACTCCTCACGGCACGCCTTCGCCCATCTGACCGTCCGCTCCACCGACCGCTCGCACGTTTCCCGCGAGGCCTCCAGGTCGGTGCACTCGTCCAGGCACATCATCGCGTCCGCTCCCAGCGCGAACTGCATGCGCACGCACGACTCGGGCGTGAGGTTCACAGCCCCGCCATCCTCGCGCGTGAACCTCACCCCGTCCGGGCGCACAGCGCCGCGCTTGGGGTTTTCCCTGATCAGCGAGAATACCTGGAACCCGCCGGAATCCGTGAGGATCGGCCTGTCCCAGCCCATCAGCGAGTGCGCCCCGCCCATCGCCTTGACCACCGACACGCCGGGATGGGTCATCAGGTGGTAAGTGTTGATCACGATGCCCGGCACGCGCGAGGATTCCAGGTCGAGCGAGTCAACGCAGCGCACGACCGCCCGCGTCCCGTCCGGGAAGAACGCGGGCAGGCGTACCGCGCCATGGCTCAGCCGCCAGTCCATAGCGTTATTCGTGGAGGAACACCCGCTCCAGCAAGGCCTGCGATCCCGTTTCGGGGTCTAGCTCCATCACCATGACATCCTTCATGTACGCGTTCCAGCGGTCCACGACGGGGGATTCCGCCTGGACACGCGCGGCCTCGGCCACGCTCGCGCACTCGTAGTAGCCGAACAGGTCGCCGCCGACATGCCATATCGTGTAGTTGCCGATGCCCGCGCGGTTTAGCGTATCGGTCATCTCCGGCCAGATTTCGTTATGGCGCCTGATGTATTCATCCAGCATGCCGGGCAGCAGGCGGGCTTTCCAGGCAAAACGCTCCATCGTTATACTCCTATCGGTAATCCTGCCGCCAATCCTACCTGACGGCGACCCAGTCGCCGTCGCGCCTCGCCGACTCTCGCTCCGCCACGGCCAGGCGGATGGTGTCGCGCGTGCTCTCAAGCGGCGCGGTCTCGATGGGCTGGCCGTCGATGATCCTGTCAAGGAAGTAGCGCAGCTCGCGGTAGTAGCCGTTGTCGGCGGGCATGTCCGGTATATACGACTTCTCGCCGTTGGGGTAGATGGTAAGCGCGTTGTTCTCGAACACGGCCGCGCCGCGCTCGAAGTTCTGGCGGAAGCGCATCGAGAAGCGCATGTCCTTGCCGTTGAGCGACCAATCGTCCTCGGTAGTCACCGACATGCCGGGGTAACGGTATATCGAGGACAGCGCGTCGATGCCCGCGCCGGGATTGACGTTCACCCCGCGCGTTGATACCGATTCAGGCAAGCCGAACAGCCAATTCACCATATCAACATCATGGATATGCTGATCCAACAGACAGCCGCCCGAGCGGGACTCATCCAGATACCAATCCTCAAACGAGCCTTGCGGCGTTCCGCCGAACCGCGCGTAGTATCCCGCCGTCGGCTTGCCCAATGAGCCGTTATCAATTATCTCCTTTAGCTTCTCATAAGCTGGCCAGAACCGCAGGCACTGCCCGATCATGAGAAGTTTGCCCGACCGGTCCCGCGCGTCGATCATCGCCTGGCACAGCTCGGGGGTGAGCGCCATCGGCTTCTCGCAGAACACGTGCAAGCCCCTGTCCAGCGCCTTGACCGCCGCCGGCGAATGTAGGTATGTTGGTATAACTAAATCGACCATGTCCAGAGGCTCCTCAGCCAACATCCGGTCAATGTCGAAGAATAGCCGATAACGGGAAAAGTCGATTTTTGACTTGCCCACGCCCTCGATGTTGAGGTTACCCTGCTGCGTTTCGAAGCGCTTCGGATCGACGTCGCACAGCGCGGTGAGCTTTACCCGATCGTCCTCATCCATCAGGCGGGCGTATGTCTCCAGGTGGCCGCGCCCCATCGCGCCCAAGCCAACCAAGCCGATACGAATCATAATGGTTTCCTCCCCATAATCCAATCCATGGCGTTGGACGCGTTCTGGACGCTGGCCGGGCTGTGACGGGCGTAGGCGCTCTTCTCGACGATCAGGCCGCCGTCGTAACCGATTTTACCAAGCGCGGCCATCACCGCGGGGAAGTCCACATCGCCCGTAAGAAGGTCGCCGAAACCGTCGAAGCTGCCCGTGGATCGCTTGAAGTCCTTTATGTGGACGCACGCGACGCGCGAACCCAGCGTATATATCCATTGGTGGGGGTATCCAAACAGGATCATGTTGCCAACGTCCAGGTACGCGCCGACGCGCTTTGACGCGGCGGCGTCAATGAAATTTGCCATCTCAAGAGGCGTGAGAAGGAAGTTGTTCCAAACGTTTTCTATGCCGATGGTGACCCCTAACTCCTCCGCGAGCGGCGCGAGCGACTTCACGGCCTCCAACGCGCGGTTGTACACCACATCGTAAGGCTCGATTGAGCCATCCTTCGCCGGAACGTTGCTGCCCGGCACGACCAGTATCACGTCAACGCCCAGCCATTTCGCGGCCCGAAGCTGGTATTTTGCCGTTTCAATCGACTTGGCGTAGATATCAGGGTCGGCGGACGTGAACGGGTACTGCCAATAAATCCCAGTGGCGAGGCTGGTCAGCGTTACGCCAGCGGATTGCGCGGCGTCACGGAAATCGACCCACTCGCTCCGCGCCGATTCAAGGCTAAGAGGGCCGGTAAGGTTCAGGACCGGCTCGAACGCCTCGAAACCGGCTGCCTTCGCCGCTTCCAACTGCTCAAGCGGCGTTAATCCATTGGGGAGTGACCAGGCGTTGATAGCTTTGAGCATGTACGGCTCCTTCTTTCGGTTATCATTCACAGAAACAGGCGGAATTAGGAGGCAAGCCTCCACTGTTTGGCGATGAACGCGTGGCCCAGCGGCGTGGGATGCACGCCGTCGGCGGCCAGCGCGGCGCAGCCCAATTTGATTGAGGCTTTCGCGAACAGGGCGTCCAGCGGAACGTATACCGCGTTGAACTCCCGCGCGAGGTCGCGAACAACGTTGACGCGTGGGTCAAGGTCAACGCGCCAGCCGCGGCGGTCCTCGGGGATCGGAAGGACGAATGGATCCATCAGGATTATGTCGCGGACTTTGGTTTCGGCTTTGGCGCGGGTTAGGATGGAATGGTAGGTTTTGGCAAACGATTCGGCGCTCGTGGGGTCGTTGGAATCGTAACGGCGCCAAGTATCGTTTATGCCAATCAGTATGCTGAGAACGTCAGGGTTCACGGCGACGCAGTCGGCGTCCCAGCGGGCGGCAAGATCCTTCACGCGGTCGCCGCTGACGCCGCGGTTGACGACGCGCAGGCTGAATTCCGGATAGTCCGCGTCCAACTGGGCCTTGATCATCGCGGGATACCCGCTGCCAAGGTAATCGTCATTCTGGCGGGAGCGCCCGCAGTCGGTCACGCTGTCGCCCTGGAAGAGAATGGTATCGTTCGGTCGGAAGAACATGGACTGACCTCCCAATCTGGATTTCGTATTGTCAGCGGTATTATACAGCATACCCCGCCAGCGGGCAAGCGCGGCGTTTTTACGCGTCCAACGGCATGTTTTGAAGGGTAGAGCGACCGTTCGGCGAATATGTTGCGAATCAATTGTAAATTTTTCGAAAAGCGCTTGACACGGTAATGATTTCGTAATATATTAACAGCAAGAGGTCATGTGCTGTTGGACGCTGCAAAGGAGGTAAACAACAGTGATACACCCACGATATAGGGTCACCGCGATGCTTGCGGCCGCGGCGCTGGTCATTATAGCGCTGGGCGCCTCCGCCTACGCCGAGGACAAGTACGCGGTGGCCGTCGAGAACGTGATCATTAGGACTAAGCCTTCTAAGGAATCCGACGGGCAAAAGTCCGTTAAGGCCGGACAGAAGATGGAGATATTGGACGGGGGCACGACAGGCTGGCTAAGGGTGAAGTACGGGGTGATAATTGGTTATGTGTCAAGGGATTATGTTAAGGTGACCACAGCCTCGGCGATAAAGGCGGCGGCGGCAAGCGAGGTAGGAAGCATCGCGGAGCTGGGCGCCGCGCCCGCCCCAAGCAAGGAAGGGGACAGGGGAGCGGATGTGACAAAGCTGCAGCAAGCGTTGAAAGTGGCAGGGTACTACAAGGATAACTGCGATGGGATATATGGGGAAAACACAGTAGCGGCGGTTAAGGCGTTCCAGAAGGCAAGGGCAATGAGCGTGGACGGGGTTGCGGGGCCTGGGACGATAAGGATACTGTTCGATGTGCCGGCAAGCGCGGTGGCAGCAAGCGCGACTGTGAAGGCCGGGAGCGGGGTTAAGTACGCCACGATCAAGCTGGATTGGAATAAAGGAGGGGCGAGCGCGATCCCGAAAGGCGCGAACTTTAAGATAAAGGATGTGAGGTCGGGAAGGGTGTTTAACGCGAGGTGTTTATATGGGACCAACCATATGGACGCGGAGCCGCTGACGAAGGAAGATACAGAGCTAATGAAGAAGTGCTACGGTGGGGCGTGGTCATGGGCAAGGAGGCCGATATTGATGCTGTATGGGGGGAAGGTGTACGCGGCGTCGATGAACGGCATGCCTCATGGGGGGCAGAGTATCTATAACAATGGGTTTGACGGGCAGTTCTGCATTCATTTTTTGAACAGTCGGACGCACGGGACGGATAAGGTGGACGAGGCGCATCAGGCGTGCGTTAACGAGGCTGCGAAGGCGAGCTGGTAGACCAAGCGCGACCATGGCGCGGGCGCCCGCGCCGTGTCACGATAAAGGCGGCGTCCGCTCACGCGGGCGCCGCCATACATGGAGGAACAACCCACCCTGGCCACGAGGGTCCAGCGTGACGCTGGACCCACTTGGCGACAAAGGGGCTCAACACCTTACCCCGATCGATTGACAAAACCGCCCGGTTGTGGTAAACTATACCTATGCTGGAATTTCTTCGGGACGACCCCGCGCGGTTCTTCGATTACGCGCTGTACCGAATCCCGGCGGTACTGTTCGCGCTGGTCCTCCACGAGTGGGCGCATGGTTACGTCGCGTACCGCCTGGGCGACCCAACCGCGAAGGACATGGGCCGCCTGACGCTGAACCCCATCCCGCACCTGGACCCCTGGGGCGCGGTCCTGATGCTGTTCATGGGATTCGGCTGGGCGAAACCGGTTCCGATCAACCCGCGCAACTTCGCCAACCCGCGCCGTGACGACCTCCTCGTCTCCATCGCGGGCGTAACGATGAACTTAATCCTGTTCCTGGCGTTCATGACGCTGGCCGTCGCCGCCGACCGCGCGTTATGGCTGCCCGAGGTCTTCGAGCAATCCACCCTGATGGACCGTCTCTCCTTCCAGGGCGAGATACTGCCTTACCTGCTGACCGGATACGGGGACTACTTCGTCGAGTGGTACACGCGTCCCGCCATGCTGCCCGTCCTCCGCATTACCGCGCAGATAGCGATGGTTAACCTTACGATCGCTATTTTCAACCTGATCCCCTTGCCGCCGCTGGACGGCTCGCACGTCCTTAACGACCTGGTGATCAAGCGCGGGCTATTCGTCCGACCCGCAGTCGCCCGCGCGGGCATGCTGGCGCTGATGGTCCTGTCGTTCACCGGCTGGCTGAGCCGGGGGATCTCGATCGCCACCGCCGTTGTCCAGTCGGGTTTCTTCCGTCTGCTGGGGGTATTCGGCGTGTGACCCGGGAGATATTCTCGCGCGGGCGCGTCCCGTTAAACATCCGGCTGAACCAGTTCGAAGGCCCGCTGGACCTGCTGCTTCGCCTGATCGACGAAGCCCGGATCGACATCCGGGACATCTTCGTATCCCAGATCACCGAGCAGTACCTATCCATGATGGACCAGACCGGCGGCCTTGACATGGACGCGGCCAGCGCGTTCCTCGCTATGGCGGCCACGCTGTTGGAGATCAAGTCCCGCGCCCTGCTTCCCCGCCCGCCCGCGCCCGAGCCGGACGAGGACGACGCCCAACTGGAGCTGATCGCCCAGCTGGAGCGCCACCGCGAGCTGAAACTCCGCGCGGAATCACTCCGCGCCCGCGAGGACGAGACCGAAGGCGCGTTCTTCAAGCTGCCGGACGAGTGCCCGCCCTCCGACCAGGACGTCATATGGACAAACCTGACTGTCGGCGCGTTGGCTGACGCTTGGCTGCGGCTGCTTCACCGCGCTTCCGAGCGCGAGGACGCCGCCGAGCGCCTTGACGCGCCGCGCCGGGTGCTTCCCCGTGACGCGGTGACGGTCGAGGCGTTCATGGAGCGGATCGAGCGCCGGTTGAGGCTTGGCGCGTGCGAGTTCGGGCAGTTGTTTGGGGTGAAGCCGTCCCGTACGCTGCTGGTTACTGGATTCCTCGCGTTGCTGGAGCTGATGCGCCAGGGCCGCGTCGTCGTCCGCCAGGCCGCCGCGTTCGACGCGATCATGATAGAATTCGTTGTGGATACTTAACAATATCCGCAACAAATATACAACAATAACGCATGGAGATGTGTTGAACCGCATGAAACCCGCGCGACGCGCCACACAGCGGCCCGATCCGCTGACCATGCCAGCCGAGCCTCTGGACTCGCCCGCCGACCTGATCCGCGCTGCCGAGGCCGTGCTCTTCGCTTCGGGGGAGCCGGTGCGCATACCCGACGCGGCGCGGGCGCTGGGCGTTAGGTCCGCCGCGCTTAAAACCGCGATGAGCGCGCTGGCCCGCGAATATGATGAGGGTAGGCGCGGGATATGCGTGCGGGTGTTCGGCGACAGCGCCCAGATGTGCACGCGCCCCGACCTCGCGCAGACGGTCAGGCGGACGCTGCAGCCGATCGCGCGGCAGTCGTTGAGCCATCACGTGCTGGAGACGCTGGCGGTCGTGGCGTACCACCAGCCTGTCACGCGCGGGGAGATCGACCAGATGCGCGGAGTAAAGTCCGACGCGTCGGTTCACACCCTGCTCTCGCGCGGGTTGATCCGTGAGCTTGGGCGGCGCGGCACGCTGGGCCGGCCCATGGAGTTTGGCACGACCGACCTATTCCTGCGCCACTTCGGGCTAAGCCAGCTGGACGAACTGCCCGCGCCCAAACAGCCCGACGGCGCCGCCATTCCAGAAGAAGAAAGGATGTCCGTATGAGCGGTTACGCGAACGATTCAAACGAAACCAGGCCGTGGCTGGATACGTCCAGGCCGTTCGGGGAACGCGCCGGGATGCTTACGGCCGCGATGACGCTTGAGGAGAAGGTCAGCCAGATGTCGTATTACTCAAGCGCGGTCCCGCGCCTTGGCGTGAACGAATACAACTGGTGGAACGAGTGTCTTCACGGCGTGGCGAGGGCTGGCGTGGCGACGATGTACCCGCAGCCCATCGGCATGGCGGCGAGCTTCGATACGGATCTCCTTGGAAGCGTCGCGGGGGCGATTGGCGTTGAGGCGCGTGTGAAACACCACGCGGCGGCTGAATACGGCGACCGCGGGATATACAAGGGCCTGACGATGTGGACGCCGAACATCAACATATTCCGCGACCCGCGCTGGGGACGCGGGCATGAGACGTACGGCGAGGATCCGTTCCTGACCAGCAGGATGGGCGTGGCGTTCATAAAGGCGCTGCAGGGCGACGACCCAAAGTACGGGCTGTGTGACTCGACGGCCAAGCATTACGCCGTCCACTCCGGCCCGGAGAACGACCGCCACCACTTCGACGCGCAGCCGTCGAAGAAGGATCTTTATGAAACATACCTTCCGGCGTTCAAGGCGGCGGTCATGGAGGCTGGCGTCCACGCCGTGATGGGCGCGTATAACCGCGTTTACGGCGAGGCCGCGAACGCGTCGACGTTCCTGCTGGGTAAGGTATTGCGCGGGGACTGGGGCTTCGAGGGGTATGTGGTCAGCGACTGCGGCGCGGTCGAGGATATATGGGAACGCCACAAGTTGGTCGAAACGCCCGAGGAGGCCGCCGCGCTAGCCGTCAACAACGGCTGCGACCTGTGCTGCGGCAAGATATTCTCCCACCTGATGGCCGCTGTTGAGAAAGGTTTAGTCACAGAGGACACGATCGACTGCGCGGTGGAGCGGCTCATGACCGCGCGGATGCGGCTGGGCGAGTTCGATCCGCCGGAGGATCAGCCCTACGCCAATCTGCCCTACGCGCTCAACGACAGCAAGGCGCACCATAACCTAAGCAAGCAGATGGCGCGGGACAGCCTAGTGTTGTTAAAGAACGACGGCATACTGCCCATCGATCCAGCGGCGGTAAAGACGATCGCGGTGATCGGCCCGAACGCCGACAGCCGCGCCGCGCTAGCGGGCAATTACGCCGGGACGCCGTCGGTTTCGTATACGGCGCTGGAAGGATTACGGGCGGCCGCGCCTGGCGTGAGGTTCATATTCGCGGAGGGCTGCGCGTTGACGGGCGGTTCGAATGAATCGGCGTGGGGCGAAACGGATTCGTTCAGGATCGCGGAGGCGATGAAGGCTGTAAGCGAGGCGGAGATAGCGGTTGTGGTAACAGGCCTGACCGGGGAGACCGAGGGCGAGGAGGGGTACGGCTCCGGCGATCGGGTGAGCATGGATCTGCCTGAATCGCAGCGGAACCTGATAGACGCGCTGGCGTCGATGGGTAAGCCGATGGTTTTGGTAAATATGACGGGTTCGGCGACGCTGCTCCCGCGTGAGGACGCGTTCGGCGCGATCATGCAGGCGTGGTATCCCGGGCAATTCGGCGGGCTGGCGGTGGGCGAGGCGTTGTTTGGTATGTTCTCGCCAAACGGGAGGCTGCCAATAACGTTCTACGCGTCGATGGAACAGGTCCCGGACTTCAAGGATTACGCGATGAAGGGTCGGACGTATAGGTTTTTTGAAGGGGAACCGGCGTATCCGTTCGGGTATGGGTTGAGCTATACGTGGTTTAGATATGAGGATGTAAAGATCGCGAGGAACGCGAAGGGGCTGACGATAGGGGCGACCGTGCGGAATGTCGGCGACGCGGCGGGTAAGGAGGCCGCGCAGGTCTACGTGAAGTGGATCGACGCGGACGTTGGGACACCGGTCTGGCAGCTGGCCGGGTTCAGGAAAGTGATGTTGAGGCCGGGTAAGTCGCGGCGGCTGACGTTCACGGTAACGCATGAGCAGCTGGCGGTAGTGGACGAGGACGGGAACCACCGCCCGCATGTCGGGAGGTATGAAGTGGCGGTTGGAGGCGGCCAGCCCGACGCGAGGACGGAGGCGTTGACGGGTCAGGCGGTCGTTAGGCTGGTGGTGTGAGGCCAAGGACGACGCGTGGAGGAACAACTTACCCTGGCCACATGGGTCCAGCGTCACGCTGGTCAGGGGGTCAAGGGGGGTGAAACCCCCTTGCGGGGTCTGGGGCA
>JAISWI010000040.1 GCA_031270865.1 Oscillospiraceae bacterium | reverse complement strand
CGTCCGCCACTGGACGCGTCACAAACGGATCGGCATCCCTGGCGACATACGCCACGACCAGTTTCCCTTCGCGGACTCCACGCAGCACCTGCCTGGAGCCCGCGGCCCGGCGGGGGGCGGGGGGGGGCGGGGGGGCGGCCGGCCCCCCCCCCGGGGCCGCCCCCCCCCCCCCCCCCCCCCCGTCCCTAACCCAGCGTAAAGGGCGAAGCCCATTAAGTTAGTTTCTGCCCTGCGGGGCTGGGGTTTGTTGGTTTCGACCGGGGGACGTGGGGCTCCGCCCCACACCCCGCAAGGGGGGTTCACCCCCCTTGACCCCCTGACCAGCGTGACGCTGGACCCTCGTGGCCAGGGTGGATTGTTCCTCCACGCATTGTGTCACTTGACAAGCCCTTTGGCCTGACTATCCCGCGCCCGCCGCGCGATTGTCGAGAACATCAGATTCACCAAATAATACGTCAACGCTACAAGCAGATACACCACCAATATATCCTGCGCGGTGACGATCGTCCTATGCGAAGCTACGATCTTACTTGTGAACGACAGCTCATACGTACCAACAGCGGCGCAGAACGACGTATCCTTTATCGTCGTAACAAACTGCGCGATCAACGGCGAGCGTATCCTCCTCAACGCCTGCGGAACAACCACCTTCATCATTGCCCCTACCGTCGAAAACCCCTGCGAGTACGCGGCCTCCCACTGTCCTTTCTGAACGCTGTTCAACCCTCCCCTTACGATTTCAGCCACCACTGCCGAGGTAAACACTGTCATTGCCGCAATCCCGCTCTCCAGCGGCGGCAGTCTTGTCATGAACCGCATACCAATTATAAACAGCGTTAGCGGAATATTACGCACGGCTTCTATATAAACAGTGGCAAACGCGGTAAGCGCGCCCAATTTCCTTGACCGCGTCAACGCTAAAACCGTACCAAAAACGAAACTCAGCACAATAGAAACGGCCGCAATATACAATGTATTAACCAATCCCGTCCCTAAAAACCTTAATATCTGTGCTGTGAACACTTTCTGGAACGCGCGGCCCCATGTATCAAGCATTCCTTGCGCTCCTTTTCTCGAGATACCGCGCGGCCATCGACACTGGAAGGCACACCGCCAGATACAGCAATCCAGTCATAACGAATGTTGGTCCATAAATTAAATTCGAGCCGCTCCAGCTATCCGCCACGTACATCAGTTCCCCTCCAGCTATCACGGCCAGCACTGATGAATTCTTGATCAGGTTGACAGCTTGGTTAGTCATTGCTGGCAGCGCGACCTTAACCGATTGGGGTAGCACAACCAACCACAGCGTCTGCGCCTTTGAGAATCCCTGGCTTTCGGCCGCCTCGGTCTGTCCCAACGGCACCGCCCTTATCGCGCTTGCCACAATATCGGCGGCATACGCCCCGGTATACAGCGCCAGCCCCAGCACGCCCACCATGGTCACGCTTAGCCTCACGCCCAGCTTAGGCAGCACGTTATAAAACATAAACACCTGTATCATCAGCGGCGTATTCTGGAAGAAACTCATATACCCGCGCATAACCGCGGCGAGCGCGCGCTGGCGTCCGCCCCCTTTCGTGGTCAGCGCGATCCCGGCGAACACCCCGATAACCAGCGCGATGGATAGTCCCCAAAGGGATATGAGCAGTGTCTGCCCATACCCCTTCAGGAACAGCGGCGCGGCCTCAAACCACGTCCGCCAGTTGCGGATAGAGAACGGCCCGTTCAAAAAGATCCCACATCCTTATACTTACGCAACCGCAATATCACTGCGCGGCTTCCAATTCAGCCGCCGCCGCCCACAAGGATTCATGGAACGCGTCCAATTCATCCCAATTGAGCGCGGGCAGCCCATACTTGGCGACCAGCGCGTCCAACTCGCCGGACCCGCGCAGCTCGTCGATCAGCGCGTCATACTCCGCGAGCAAGCCCGTGTTGCCTTTCTTGAACGCCGCGCCGTACGGCTGCGCCGCGAACGAATCCGGCAGCAACACGACCGTATCATCCAGGTACCCGGTCAATATCGCCTTATCTACCGAGAAGCACTGCGCTCGCCCGCTGTCCAGCGCGGCCTTGATGTCGGGGTAGGTCTGGAATTCCAGAAACTCCACCGTGATGCCCAGTTCCAGCGCGGCTGGCTCCAGCGCGGCGCGGGTGGACGAGGACTGCGCCACGCCGATGGTCTTGCCGTCCAGGTCCGCGTAAGTGGAGATACCGTCGGCGGTCTTGACCAGCAGCCCCACCGCGTCAACGTAGTACGGCTGCGAGAAATCATACTGCAGCAGTCGGTCGGGCATGATCGTAAACGTGGCGATGACCGCGTCCAGCTCTCCGGTATCCAGCAGCGGGCCGCGCGTCTTAGCCGTTACCGCCGTGAACGATACGGCGTCCGGGTCGCCCAGTATCTTCGCGGCGAACAGCTTCGCGATATCGATCTCCAAACCCTCGTAGTCGCCGCCCAGTTCCTGGTAGCCGAAGCCGGGCACGTCGGCCTTCACGCCGATATTCAGCTTGCCCCGCGCCTTGATTGCCTCAACGACCGGGTCGGCCTCCTCCGCCATCGATGGAGCGGCGAACAGACACGCCGCTAAAGCCAGCAGCGCGATCCAGATAACGGTACGCTTCATAACATAAACCCCTCCCATTGTTATATTAGTGTAGAATCTTCCCAAGGAACGCGGCGGTGCGCGTCGTCTTGGGCTGATGGAACACCTGAAGCGGCGGGCCGTCCTCAACGATCCTGCCCTCGTCAAGGAACAGCACGCGGTCGGCGATATGCTCCGCGAAGCGCATCTCATGCGTCACGAACAGCATCGTAATGTTCTGCCTCCGGGCCACGCTTTCCATTATGTCCAGCACCTCCTGGATCATCTCCGGGTCCAGCGCGGAGGTCGGCTCGTCGAAAAGCAGTATGTCCGGGTTCATCGTCAGGGCGCGGGCTATCGCGACGCGCTGCTGCTGTCCGCCCGAAAGCTGGCTGGGGTATGAATCCGCCTTATCCGACAGCCCGACGGCGCGGAGATTCTCCAACGCGCGGCGGGCGACATCCTCCCTCGCGCCGCGCTTTAAGGTAAGCGGAGCCATCGTCAGGTTCTCCAGCGCGGTCTTGTGCGGGTAGAGGTTGAAGCTCTGGAAGACCATGCCTATCCCCTGGCGCAGCTGGTTCAGCCGCTTTGCGGTGAGCGCGTTGAGGTCGTGGCCGTCCACGACGACCCGCCCCCTGTCCGGCCTCTCGAAACGGTTGACCGCGCGCAGCAGCGTGCTCTTGCCGCCGCCGGACGGTCCGATGATCACCGTTTTGGAGCCCCGGGCGATCGTCAGGTCGATCCCGCGCAGCACCTCGTTCTTCCCGAAGGATAAATGCAAGTCCTCAAAGCTGATCATGCATTTATTGTATTCGACCGGATGCAATTTGTCAACCACGTTCTTGCATATTATTCTTCTTTAATTAAATCGCGCCGCGCGTGAATCCTGAGGGCGCCCGGCTCGATCCTGAATATAGCGGCGTTATGCCTTACTATCTCGCCGTCGACGTTGATCTTCAGGTTATCGCCGCGTATGGCGACCTCCTTGCATCTGAATGATTCCGCGCCCGGAACATCCATAATCCTCCCTTTCAGCAGGAGCCGCAGCGCAGGAATCAACTGCCTTCGCGTCATTGACGGGATGGTAACCACGTCCAGGAATCCGTCAAGCGCGCTGGCCGAAGGCGATACCGGGATGCCTCCGCCGATCACGCCGCCGTTGGCCGCGCCAAACAATGTCAACGAGCGCGTCTGGGCGGACCCGTCCTCGCGGGTGATCTCCAGCTCGACGGGCCTGTTATCCAGTATCGCGCGGACAACGCCATACAGGTAAGCCACCTTGCCGCGCGTGAACCGCTTAGACAGCAGCGTGTATTCGAGCGTCGCCGTGTCGAACCCCGCGCCGCACTCGTTGACGAATAGCAGGCCGTTGATCGTGCCCGCGTCAACAGCGATCGGGCCATGCTCAAGCGCGAAGAGCAGCGCGTCGTCCCAGCGCGGCGGGATGCCGAGGCTTTTGCGGAAGTCGTTGCCCGTTCCGGCGGGCAGCAGCGCGAGCGCGGTCCCCGATCGGTATACGCCCCGCGCGGCCTCTAACACCGTGCCGTCGCCGCCAAGAACGAATATGGTCCCCACGCCATCGCCTGCGGCTTCGCGGGCTATCTCCTCCGCGTGTCCGGGACGCTCGGTGGCCACGGTCCGCAGCTGATCGACGCGATGTTTGAGCATGGACTCCGCCTTTGGCGCGATACGCGCCGCGCGGCCGTTCCCGGCCACGGGATTGAACAGGAGCAGGTTCACCGCCACACCTCCTATGGTTAATGGGCCGCCAGGAAAATCCGGGATGGTATTCGCGGAGCGGAGCCTTGACGAACCGCGCGGTCTTAAGGTAGAATTAGACCGTAGGACGCGCTTCAAGACGCGATGCAGAGGTGAATCGTCGTTGGTATCCAGTAACAGGCCGGGCCGCGTTCCCGGCAAGGCGTCCGTTGTACAGGGCGGATTCTACAAATGCTGCCGGATGATGGTCAGGATTTTCGGACCGAAGGTGAAGGCGCCGCCACGCGAGGCGTTCCCGGAACCAGCGGTCTTTGTCTGTCACCACCACAACATGCGCGGGCCGATCACAACAATGGCCTGGACGCCCGCGCCGCTGCACCCGTGGGCGCTGGCGCTGTTCTTCGACACGAAGGTCCTGCTCAAACACTTCGGCGACTTCACGTTCCATAAGCGGTTCGGCTGGCCGAAGCCGCTGGCGCGGGCAGCGGCAAGGCTGATCAGCCCGCCAGTAACGCTGCTGATGCGCAGCATGCGGGCAGTGCCCGTGTACCGAAAGTCCATCGAGAGCGTTAAGACCATGCGGGCAAGCGTGGACATACTCGCGCGAGGCGAGCCGATCGTCATATACCCTGATATAGAGTACGACAGCGACGACACGCGGCTGGGCGAGATGTACCGGGGATTCCTGCTGCTGGAACGGTTTTACCGCGAGAGGACAGGCAAGCACCTGCCGTTTGTGCCGCTGTACTACGACCAGAAGGGGAAACTGCTGCGGCTGGGTGAGCCGCTGCTGTTCCCCGACGGCGACATGCGCGAGCACATGGACGGGATGTACGTGAAGATCCGCGACGCGGTGAACGCGCTGGCCAGCGGCAACATATGGATGAAGCCGCTGTAACGGCGCGGGATTAAGTAAACTCGATGGTCCCGAAACGGCGCGGGGTATGGAATGATCCATTAAGGGTGGGCGACCAGGCGGTGAACTCCGCGCCGGATTCGTGCTCGGGGCCGCGGTCGATGCGGTAGAAGTTGATCGGCATGCGGACATTCGGCGCGGGGGTCAGCGACAGGCTGGCGAATGGGATCATCCAGACGGATGAGAGGCGTTTGGAAGCGCCGTCATAGGCGGTCAAGCTGTTCCAATCGATGTCCCATGAGGTGTCGGTGCGGTACCTGTCCGGGGGCGTGAAGACGATGTTAGCGTCAAAACGGACGTTGCGCGGGCTTGACTCAAGTTCCTTGTATTCGAGGACGGAGGAGAGGTCGGCGGTGATGGAGCCGGTGTCGTCATAGAATACCTCGAAGACGTCCTGTGTCCAGATGGTTTCGTCGTGGGAGGTGTAGTCGGAAACCCAGGATGGGTCCTCACCATCGAAACGGATGAACCAGAGGCGGGCTGTTGGGTCGTACGCGGTTTGGACGATGGTTGAGTAGCGGGGTTGGGCGCCGGTACGGGTGAGGCGTAGGGGATAGGCGGGTAAGGCGTCCCACTGTTCGGGGGTGGGTTGGCCGCCGTGGGTTGCGATCGGGGGGCACTGGATCAAGGGGCGGTCGTTGTCAGGCATGGGGATTCCTCCTTTTATGATAAAGAACATTACCACAGTGAGGCGTTGAATGCAATCAGAATCGGTTAAGGAAATGTCCTTTAGGGCGGGGATGGAGCGCGACATCTTTAAGGCGAGGCGTAAGACGCTTTGGACGCCGTTTATGCGCGCGATCAGGGACTATCAGTTGATTAAGGCCGGGGACCGGATAGCGGTGTGCGTGTCAGGGGGGAAGGATTCGAGCCTGCTGGCCGTGCTGATGGGGATGCTAGAGAGGGTGACGGCCGTACCGTTTACGGTTAGGTATGTGACGATGGACCCGGGGTATCTGCCGGAGGATCGGGAACTTTTGGAGGATAACGCCAGGCGGTTGGGGGTGGCGTTGGATGTGTTTGAGACTGATTTGTTTGATGTGGTGAGGAAGGCGGGGGCGGGGCATTGCTATCTGTGCGCAAGGATGAGGAGGGGGCATCTGTATAAGAAGGCGCAGGAGCTTGGATGCAACAAGATCGCGCTGGCGCATCACTATAACGACGCGGTAGAGACCGTGTTGATGGGGTTGCTGTACGGGGCGCAGGTACAGACGATGATGCCGAAGCTGAGGAGCAAGAACTTTGAGGGGATGGAGTTGATAAGGCCGCTGTATTTGGTAAGGGAGAAGGATGTGCTGGCGTGGCGTGAGCGGCATGGGATGAGGTTCTTGAGGTGCGGGTGCCCGATGAATGACTGTCCGGTAGATCCGATGAATCCCGCGAACCACAACGCAAGCAAGAGGGGTGAGGTAAAAAGGCTGATAGAGCAGTTGAAAAGGACGCATCCGACGGTAGAGCAGTGTATATTCAAGGCTGTGCATCAGGTGAATTTGGGGACGCTGCCCGGGTATGTGGTTGGGGGGAAGCTGGTTAGGTTTACGGATGGTTATGATGGCGAAGGGGTGGGGACGGGGGTGGATGGGGTTGTGAGGATCAGGTTCGCGAGGCTGCGGGAAGGCGCGGTGGTGCCGGTGAAGCGGCGTGAGGACGCGGGGTGGGACATCTACGCGTGTTGTGGGGGGGAAGGGATCAGGATTGAGGCTGGCGAGACGCGGTTGGTGCCGACGGGGATAGCGAGCGCGTTCGGCGAGGAGTGGTACATGCAATTACAAGAGCGGGGGTCGATGGGGGCGATGGGGATAGCGGTACGCGGCGGTGTGATGGACAGCGGGTTCCGTGGCGAGTGGATGGTCGGGCTGACGAATCACAACAACGAGGCGGTGACGCTATCGCCGGGGAAGGCGATATGCCAAGCGGTTCTGCTGCCGGTGCCCGCTGCTGAAGCCGTGGAGGTCAGCGCATCGGAACTACGGGGCATCCCATCGGAGCGCGGCTCCGGCATGCTTGGCAGCAGCGGCAAATAATGATTACCACGTAGGAACAACCTACCCTGGCCAAGTGGGTCCAGCGTCACGCTGGTCAGGGGGTCAAGGGGGGTGAAACCCCCTTGCGGGGTTCGGGGCAGAGCCCCGCGTACCAACCCCCGCGTACCCAATCTCGCGGCGCGTCAATAAACCCATAAAGCAGAATCATCCAATCCCATAACTAACAAGGACGCGCCGCCAGTAACTTACGCGCCTTCGGTCCGCAGACCGAACAGCGCCTGGCGCGTCGGCATAGTCAAGCCGAATATTTAGTATCATTCCACAAACCCAACCACCCGCAACCTCTCTCCCTCCAGGAAAACCGTAATCGCGCCGCGTTGATCCGTCCTGAAGTATGGTATACCCGCCGCGTCGAGCCTTGCCAGCGTTAGCGGATGCGGGTGGTACGGGCTATTCTCGCCACACGAGATCAACGCTAGCGAAGGCGCGGCGTAGTCCAAAAAAACCTCGCTGGTGGAATAACGACTGCCGTGGTGGGCGACCTGTAGGATATCGCTGGCGACGCCGCGCAGTGGCTCCATAAGCCCGACGTCGCCTGTGAACAGGATTGAGCGTCCCGCGACCGAAGCGCGGAGCACGAGGGAAACCTCATTGGCGTCCTCGCTGTACCAACCCTTGGGCGGCCAAAGCGCGTCGATGGCTACACCGTTGGGGAAGTTGAGCGTATCTCCGCGCGAGATCGGGGTAACGGGGATGCCTTTCGCCCGCGCGGTATCCAGTGACGGGGCGTATTCCGGTGAGATGTCGCCGCCGTCCGCGTCAGTTATATATATATGATGAATTTTAATGAGAGGATCATCGAGGAGGGCTGGCAGACCGCCGGAGTGGTCTGTGTGGCCGTGGGTGATGAACAGCGCGTCGATATCGCTGCCAGTCGCGGTGAGGTAGCCGCGCAACTCGCCGCCGTCTACGCCGGTATCGACCACGATAGTGGTAGACCGCGCGTGGAGGACTCCACTCAGCGCCTGGCCGACATCCAGCTGAACATACCTTATGGGGACGCGGACGGCCACCATAAATATTACACCAATCGACAATACGACAATGCTCGACATTGACCGGATTGCCGCGCTAAGCCGTATCGCGTCCGACCAAATGAACAGCGTTACATATATACCCGCAACTAATATGGCGGGCAACAGTGATGGCGCGCGAAGCAGCCAACCCAACCCCGCTCCGGCGTCGGCGATCATCCGCAGCAGGGTGAGCATCGCCTGTCCTGGCCAGGCGATCGCGGCGGCGAGCGGATGGAACAGCGCGTCCGCGATCAGCGCCGGGACCGCGAGGTAGAATACCGCGGAGGCCAGCGGGATAGCGGCGCAGTTCGCGATTGGGGAGAGGAGGGGGAAGTATCCCGCCAAACGGATTGTGGGGGCGAACAGTCCCAGCTGCGCGGCGATCGTCATAGCCAGCGCGTCGCGTATGGGTTTAGGCGCGCGCGACAGTATCCGGTCGATGAATCTTCTCAAAGGCCGGGCGAGGAGCGTTATCCCGACCAGCGCGCCGAACGACAATTGGAAGCCCGCGCTCGCGACGCTGGCGGGGTTTGCGGCCAGTATCAGCGCGGCGGCCGAGGTCAGGCAAGTCATCCGGTCCGCGCGTCTGCCTAAGACCGCGCGGAACTCCATGCCCAGCAGCATCAGTCCCGCGCGGAGAATTGATATGGACATCCCCGTCATCAACGCGTAAGCGGCGACTAACACCGCGAGGATGGCGAAGCGCGGCCCCTGCGGGAGGCTGAGCCGATCGAGCAGCCACCGCAGGAATATATGCAGGAAACCCACATGCAAACCCGAAACGGCCAGCAGGTGCGCGATCCCGGTTTTGGTGAACGCGTCGCGCCACTCCCCGGGCATTTCAGCCGTGTCGCCGAGCGTGATCGCGCGAAGCAGCGGCGCGTTTTCACCGAACAGGCTGTCTATCCGGGCGGCCAGCGCGTTCCGCGCCCGACACGCCGAGCGCGTCAGCGAGAACGCGTCCGAGCGTATGACCTTCACCGGCTCGACCGTGAGTATGGAGTAATGATCGCCGCGGGCAAGCGCCCATCGGCGCAGGTCGAACCCGCCGGGATTACGCGCGGCGGTCGGCAGCCTGATCGGGCCAGTCAGCTCGATCCAGTCGCCAGGCTCCAGTTTCGCCGCCGACGCGCTTTTGACCCAGACATACGCGCCGCCCGGCATCTCGCGCGGTCCATCGTCCGTCATAAGCGTTATGTTGGACACGTCGAACCGGGACGCGCCGTCGTCGCCGACCACGATAGGCGAACGTACCCGCGCCTGGACGCGGGACACGCCTGTAACGGGGATCCCACCCGTAATGGTGATCCCGCCCGGCACGTCCGCCCTGAGCGAACTCCAGGCCAGCCCCGCGCCAAACACGCCAATCAACAAAAACACTAAGGCAGACCCGCGGCCGCGCAACAGCAGCGCGTACCCCAGCCCACCCGCGCCGATCAGCCACAGCCGCCACGAGTAACCCGTATCAAGCCCCAGCGCGACTCCGGCGATGAACGCCAGCGCCGCCAGCGTCACCCATCGCCGCGCGAGGAAGGCCGCGCGGTTAATCCACGCCCGCGCCAGCGCGTGGAGCATATACCGCCGCCCCAATCAAAGCTTAGTCAGGCTCTGGAACAGGCGCGGCCTCGCGACTTCCACGTTGAGGAACAGCTTGCCCGCCTCGAGCAGGTGCCGCTTCGGGTCGACGCCGGGACGAAGGTGCGTAAGCATCAACCGCTTGGCCTTCGCGAACGACGCCAGCCCCGCCGCGTGGGACGCGCTCATGTGGGGCAGGTCCTCCGACCAATCCTTGATCAGGAACATCGCGTCGGCCAGAACGAAGTCCGCGTTCGCGCACAGCTGGACCAGCGGCGGGTGCGTGTTGGTGTCGCCGGTATAGACGAACGTGAAACCCGGCTCGGCCTCGTGCCATACGCGCACGGCGTATGTCGGTACCGGGTGCCTGACCGGAAGGCAGACGACATGCCAATGCTTGATGATGAACTCCTGGTATTCGTCGAACGCCATCGCCTCATACCACGGGTTCGAGAAGAAGTATGAGGCCAGGTTGTCCGGGCTTTCGGGGAGCAGGAGCGGCAGCGCCTCGCGGTTGACGTTCCAATCCGCGAACTGGAGCATGTGCGGCAGCGTCAGCGCGTCCGCGCAGTGGTCCGCGTGCAGGTGCGAGAGTATCAGCCCGTCCAGTTTATCCATGGGATAGGCGTCGGGCAGCTGGCTGAGCACGCCGCTGCCGCAGTCGAGCATCAGGGAATGGTTGTCCAGCCCGCGCAACAGGTATCCGGAGCACGCGTCGCCGTGGCTGGCGTAGGGGCCGTGGCAGCCCAAAACGGTCAGTTGCATCCAATCACCTCACGAAGATCCTCCGCGCGAGCCGCCATAGCCCGAACAGCAGCCACATGACGAGGCTGCCGAACACCACGCCCGCGAAATCCAGCGTGACGTCCTGAACCATCGGGCCTCGGTCCCGCGACACCGTCTGGAGCATCTCATCCATAACCGCGGCGGCCAGCCCGACCGACAGCCCGTGGACCGCGAAGTGACCGTTCATCCTGCCCAGCGCGGCGAAGAACGCCTGCGCCAGGAACCCGAGCGCGGCATACTCGACGAAGTGCGCGATCTTGCGGAAGTTCTCGTACAGCTGAGCGGTGGTGACGTTGGCCACGCGCAGCGCCTTGCGCAGTATAGCGTAGCGGCTCACGGCGGACTCGACCATCCGGTAAACGGCGTTGCTGCGCTGGAGGGACGCGGCCCCGCCCTCCAGAGAAAACGACCAGATCGCCCACGCCGTGACCGCGAGCGCTAAAAATATGACGACGCCCCAATGAACCGAGCCGGAACCGCGCGAACGTGTGCCGGAGCGCAAACAACCGCCTCCCGCCGCCGCCGCGCAATGTTGCATGACAGGCGGCTTATTTAATATAATATAGACGTGGCTGGGAAGCTATAAAATCCCGTTTTTGGAGGACGTCGTGACAGAAAGCGTAATTAATCGCGCGGACGCGCGTTCCGCGACGTGGGACGACAAGGCTAGGCGGGCGTATGAGCGCTCGGTAAGGTTCCTGTTCCTGGCCGCGGCGTCCGTGGAGTGCCCCGGGGCGCGGGTATCGATAGAGCACAGCGTGCACTACGGGGTGTACGCCAGCCTATCGCAGCCGGTGGATAACTTTACAGTCGCGCGGATAGAGCGGCGCATGAGGATGAGCGTAGAGGCCGACGCGCCCTTTACGCGGGAGGACTGGCCGATATCCAAACTGCGCGAGCTGTACGAGGAGGGCGGGCAGGCCCCGGCCGCGCGGCTGCTGGAGCGCGGCCCGGCCGCCTTGACCGACAAGGTTCCCGTTTACTCGCTGGACGGGTACAGGGATTACCTGTTCGGCGAGCTGCTGCCGTCGGCGGGGGCGCTGAAGGTGTTCGCGCTGCGTCCGTACGCGCCGGGCGTGGTGCTGCGGATTCCGTCGTCCGACCCGGGCACCCTGCTGGAGTGGACGGCGCAGCATAAGTTCATGCGCACGTTCGAGCAGGCCGCGCGGTGGGCGAGGATACTGAACGTGAGGTACGCGGCGGACCTTAACGACTGCGCGCGCAACGGCGGCATCCGCGACGTCGCGCTGGTCAGCGAGGCCCTGCACGAGAAGTCGATCGCCGAGATCGCGGACCAGATAGTCGAGCGCGGGGCGCGGGCGATACTAGTGGCCGGGCCGTCGTCGTCCGGCAAGACCACGTTCACCCACCGCCTGGCGATCCAGCTGCGCGTGCTGGGCAAGCGCCCGATGCTCATATCGCTGGACGACTTCTACCTGCCGCGCCCGGAGATCCCGCTGGACGAGAAGGGCGAGCGCGACCTTGAGCACATCGACGCGCTGAATATTCCGCTGCTCAACAAACGCCTGTCCAGCCTTCTGGAGGGCGAGACGGTCGTTATGCCGCAATATGATTTCACGAGGGGAGCGGCGCGTGTCGGCCCGACCGCGCGGCTTGGCGAAGGCCAGCCGCTGCTGATAGAGGGCATCCACGGGCTGAACCCGCGCGTATCCGCGTCGCTGCCGCGCGACATGTGCCTGCGCGTATACATCAGCCCGCTTACCGCGCTGAACCTGGACGCGCACAACCGCCTTCGCACGACCGACGCGCGGCTGATCCGGCGCGTGGTGCGCGACCACCAGTTCCGAGGAGCGGGGATCGAGCGCACGCTGGGGATGTGGCCGTCGGTCAGGCGCGGCGAGGAGCGGTGGATATTCCCTTACCAGGAGACCGCGGACGTGTCGTTCAACTCCGCGCTGCCCTACGAGTGGACGGCGCTGAAGAAATACGCCGCGCCGCTGCTTGCCGAGGCCGTCGGGACGCCCGAGATGTCCTCCACGCTGGAGCGTCTGCGCCTGTGCATGGATTTCATAGAGGGCGCGGACGTGGAGCGCGATATCGGGCCGACGTCGCTGCTTAGGGAATTCATCGGGGGCTGCTCGTTCTACTCGCCGTCGGAGACGGAGTAGGCAGGGCTGGCTGGCTAGATATCGATCTCGTTGTTGTGCTGGAGCGGCAGGCCCTCCTTGTATATGTGCGACGTGTCGGAGAGGCATAGGCACATGGGCGCGGTCCAGCCGTCGGGGTTGTCGCGGAACAGCAGGATGGTCACGCTGGAATGCGTAACGTCGAACCCCGCCCAGAATATCTGGGGCGGCACGTCCAGCAGGTGCGACATCCACGTCGTGCCAAACCCCTGGTGGCAGAACACCGCGACCCGCTCACGGCTGGGCCTTTCGATCCGGTAGAGCGATCCCTCCCGGACATACCCCAGCCGCGCGATGAACCCGTCGGAATGCTGGCGGATACGCTCATAACCCTTGCGCGAGGTCGGCGGGAACGGCTCGATGTTGAACCAATCCTCGCGTCGGCGCGTGGACTCCTGCCGGAACAATGTGTTCTGGGCGTGGAACGCCCATGTGAACCGACCGTCCGGATGCCGCGCGGCCAGCTCGTCCCACGCGGCGTTCTCCGCTGTCCAGTCTTCTATCTGGAGAGGTAAGCCCAACAGATCGCACGCGGGCTGGGCGGTCTGTCTGGCGCGTCCCATCGGCGAGGAGTAGACGCGGTCCAGCCCGTGGACGGCGAGGCGCTTGGCCAGCGCCGCCGCCTGCGCCCTGCCTTTTTCGGTCAGGCAGTCGTTTTTGTAGTCGGGGTCGCCGTGTCGGATTATATATAACAACATATCGGCCGCGCCTCCTTACGCCGCGCCCAGGTCGCGCGTGACGTCGCGAAGCCACTTGCGCTGAGAAAACCGCCAGTACCCGAAGAACAGCTTGACCACTTCCTCCAGGTTCATCAGCGCGTATACGACCATCACGGGCGCCCCGAACACCAGCCCGGCCAGCGCGGACGCCGGCAGCGCGACCACGTACATCGCGGAGAGATCCAGGTACACGCCCGCGCGGACGTCGCCTCCGCCGCGAAGCACGCCCACGATGTTGCAGAAGTTGAACGCCTTGAACGGCGTGGCGATGGACAGGAAGATCAGCATCCTCCCTCCGACGCGGCGGGTCTCGCCGCTCGCGCCGAACAGCGGGAACAGCACTGGCTCCAGCGCCGTTAGCGACAGTATGAGCATCACCGCCCCGGCCGCCACCCCCAGCAGGAATGTTACAAGCAGCACGGTAGTCCCGGCGGTCCGGGCGGCCTCCGGGTCGCCCGCGCCCAGCGGGGCGCCCACGAGTATCGCCGCCGCGCTGCCCGCGCCGAAGTAAGCGGCTGAGAGAACGCGCTCGACCGTAAGCGTAATGGTATAAGCCGCGACGCCCGACACCGCGCCCGGCATGTGCCCGATGATCACCGCGTAGAGCGAGAACCCGAACGCCCAAACCGTCTCGTTGACGACGACGGGGACCGCGTATTTCAGGAAATCCTTGAAGATAAGGATACCGGGACGCGTCATGGCGCGGAAATCCAGGCGGAAGCTGGATTTGCGAAGCGCGTAGCGGACGACGATGGCCAGCTCGATTGCCCTGGATATGACTGTGGCCAAGGCCGCGCCCTCCACGCCCATCGCCGGGAATCCCAGCTTGCCGAATATCATCACCCAATTGAGGAAAGTGTTGACCATCATCGATATGACGAGCGCGCGCATGCCCAGCCGGGTGTTGCCCATGGAGCGCTGCGCCGCGATATACATCATGGTTATGCTGTTGAGGACATATGACACCGCGACGATCCGGGCGTAACGCGCGGCTATGGGCAGCAGGTCGGGGTTGTTGGTGGTCAGGCTGTATATCTGGAGGGGAAACAGCGTGATCGCCGCCGATATCAGCGCGCTTACCGCCAGCGCGATGCCCGCGCCTATGCCGAATACGCGGTTGATGGCGTTCTCGTCGCGCTTGCCCCAGTATTGGCTGATGAGCACCATGCCCCCGCTCTGGAGTCCGGCGTTGAGCAGCATCACAACGAAAAAGACCGTGTTGGCGAGGGTCACGCCGCCCAGCGTCTCCTCGCCCAACGCGCCGACCATGAACGTGTCCAGCGCCAGCAGCGAGTTGTTGATCAGGTTCTGCAGGATCATCGGCGCGGCGAGCCCCAGCAGCTTGCGGTAGAATTGTTTATCCCGGGATATATAGTTCAAGATAACCGACCATCCCTTGCGTTTATTGACCGGAAGGGCGCGTACCCGCCGCCGGCGTTATGCCAGGCGGCGGGACGGCGCTCAATACTTATGGGCTAAGCATAGTTTCAGGTGGTCCAGCGCCTGTCTCATATACCGGGCGGGGTTGTCGGTGAACTCGACCTCGACGGACGCGCGGCCCTCGTACCCGATATCCGACAGCGCGTCGAACACGCGCGTATAGTCCACGAGCCCGCTGCCCGCCGGGAGGTTACCGCGAGTAAGGCCGTCGGAATCCTTGCAGTGCAGGTGCTTGATCCGATCCTTGCCCAGCTGGTATATGGCGGTCTCGACGTCCAGCCGCTGGTTCATCAGGTGCGCTGTATCCAGCTGGATGCCGAAGTTGGGGCGGTTAACGTCCTTGACGATCCGTATCATCGCGTGTGGCGTGGAGCACAGCGACTTCGGGAAACACTCCAGAGCGATAGTTATGCCGTGATCGGCGGCTATGTCGCACGCCCTTGCCAGCCCCGCCGCGAAGCGATCCCAATCCGCCTGGAAGTCGTACCCTTTGGGCAGGTTGAACGCCTGCTTCTCGGAAGGCGAGGCGTTCCCGCGCGTGGGCTTCGCGCCGAACGGGTGGGGGATGATGCAGGATATGATGGGGGCGCCGATCCGCGAGGCAGCCTCCGCGCATTTCGCGAAGTACGCCAGCTGCAGGCCGTTCGCGGCGGCGTCCGGGTTGTTCCACTCGTCCGACTGGAACACGAACCCGCCGGCGTCCAGGCCGATCCCGTCCAGGTGATCCTTTATCTTTTTACAATTCTCGGCCGTGAAATACTCGTCCAGCGACTCGCGGGTGGACAGGTAGTCCACGCCGTCGAACCCCAGCGACTTCACGCTGTCGGCAATGTCGAGCAGGCTGCCGCCTTCGGGCATGTCCTCCGGCGTCAACGTCCAGCCCCAGGCTACGGAATGGATCTTCATTATTGGTTGGCCTCCTTTATGGCAGCATTGGTTTCAAGGGGGGGGATTCGCGCCGCTAATAAGTTACATGATAGAGATTGTAGAGCATCAGGCCGCCCCTGTCAATGAGACGCGGGGGCGCGCCCTCTTAGCCGATTTGCGGTTACTATCGCACAACAAATGGGCCGATGTGGTAAAAGTAATTGACATCGACTGGAATATCCGCTATAATCATCTAGTAAGATTTAGAGGTTGTCGCTATATATATATATATAACGAATGTTTCTCCGGGCGCGTGGTCAGCGAGTGGACATGAAAGCGGGGCGGTGGCATTGACAAGGCAGGTGGCGCGGGGGACGCCAAAGGCTCAAACGGCGGCGGCGCGGTCGCGGATACTGCGCCACAGCGCGGTTTATATGATGCTGCTCCCGGCCGTCGTATGGTACGCGGTGTTCTGCTATCAGCCGATGTACGGCGTGCTCCTAGCGTTCAAGGACTATAAGTTCAACATGGGCATACTGCGCAGCCCATGGGTCGGGCTGAAGTACTTCCGGCAGTTCCTGTTCGCCACGGAGTTCTGGGGCGTTATCAAGAATACGGTGGTCATCAGCGCGTTGAAGCTGGTTTGCTCGTTCCCCGCGCCGATCATACTCGCGCTGCTGCTCAACGAGGTCCAGCGCCTGAAGTTCAAGCGCGTGGTCCAGACGGTGTCATACCTGCCCCACTTCGTGTCGTGGGTGGTTGTTTATACCCTGCTTACGATCATCTTCACGCCCTACGGCGGCCTGGTCAACAGCCTGCGCACCCAGACATTCGGGCTGGAGGCCGTGTACTACATGGGCGAGAAGCAGTATTTCTACCCGATGGCCGTGCTCTCCGACATATGGAAGGGCGTGGGCTGGGGAACCATAGTCTACCTGTCCGCCATCACCAGCGTAAGCCCCGAGCTGTACGAGGCCGCCATAGTGGACGGAGCCGGCAGGATGCGCTGCGCGTGGCATATCACGCTGCCCGGCATCCGCCCGACGATATCCATACTATTCATACTCGCCACTGGAGGAATACTCAACGCGAACACCGACCAGATCCTGCTCATGCAGCAGCCCGCGAACATGTCCATATCCCAGATAATCGACACGTACGTCCTCAAGATCGGCATACGCGAGGGCAGGTTCGGCTACGCGACCGCCATCGGGCTGTTCAAGTCCGTATTCTCCGCCGCGCTGATGTTCATGGCCAACTCGGTATCCAAGCGCGTTGGCGAGATATCCATCTGGTAGTTGGGTAAGGGAGGGATACTGTATGCCAGGCGCCCGCGCCACAGGGTTACGGTCGAACAGGATACGCAGGTCGTTCGGGCTTCGCGCGTTCACCGCGTTCAACTATACGTTCCTCGCGCTGTTCGCGTTCATCACGTTCTACCCGTTCTGGTATATCCTGATAGCCTCGTTCAACATGGGGCGCGACTTCGCCCGGGGCGGGGTCTACCTGTTCCCCCGCGCGTTCACGCTGGATAACTATAAGAAGGCGTTCGAGAACAAGCAGATCGTCGACGCGTTCCTGATCTCGGTGGGGCGCACGGGCATAGGCGTCGCGCTCGGGCTGTTCTTCACCTCGCTCATGTCGTACGGTCTGCATATACGGACGCTGCCGGGGCGCACGGGCTTTGTTCTATATTTCTTCATCACTACCATCGTCTCGGGCGGGATGGTCCCATACTTCCTGCTGCTGCGCGCGCTGGGGCTGACCAAGAGCTTCTGGATATTCGTCTGGCCGTCGATATTCAGTTTCTACAACATGATACTGGTGCGGACATACTTCGACGGGATACCGCCGGAACTGCGCGAGTCCGCCAGGATCGACGGCGCGGGCGAATGGCGTACGCTTATACAGATATACCTGCCCACCTCGCTGCCGGTGCTGGCCACGGTCGCGCTGTTCGTGGGCGTCGGGCACTGGAACGATTGGTTCACCGGCGCGTATTACGTCACAAACCAGAAGCTGATGCCCGCCGCGACGCTGCTGCAGAAAATACTCATGGAGGCGTCCTCCCAGCAGTCCATCAAGCCCGGGCAGGAGAGCGCCATATACGCCCAGGCGGTGACCACAACGCCCCAGTCGCTGCAGATGGCGTTCGTGATGATACTGACGATGCCGATCGTCGCGGTATACCCATTCCTGCAGAAATATTATGTCAAAGGGGTAATGGTCGGCTCCGTAAAGGGCTGACTTATACCACCCGCCGCTTGCGGCGGGTTGGGAATATGGAAGGAGAGTTTGCTATGACAAGGAAGATCCTGTCCACCCTGCTGGCGCTGGCGATGCTGCTGACGCTGGCCGCGCCGCTGGCGCTTGGCGAGGGAACCGAGCTTAAGCACTACGGCGACGTCCAGCTAACGCTGCTGTACGTGTGGAACGGCGGCAAGATCGCGCCCGACGACACCTACAACAACGACGTGGCCAAGGCCATCCGCGAGAAGATCGGCGTTACGGTCGCGATCGAGGGCATCATGATGAGCGAGACGGAGAAGCTCAACCTCATCTTTGCCTCCGGCGACATGCCCGACATCCTGGAATTCCCGTTCTGGGGCGGCAGCTCGGGCGAGTCCATAGTCATCAAGAAGGCGGCCAACGAGGGCATGCTGCTCCCGCTGGAGGACGTCATCGACAACTACCCGAACCTCAGCGACGCGTGGGACGTGGGCGTAGTCTCCCAGAAATTCCTTGAGACAGACCTCAACGACCCGCTGTTTAACGGACACAAGTACGTCATCCCCAACGAGACGCCGGGCAGCATACAGGACATCACGCACTGGGCGTACGGCGCGTTCGTCCGCTCCGACATCGCGCAGGCGCTGGGCACGGACCTGAGCGCCGTCAAGACGCCGGACGACGTGTACAACTTCCTTAAAGCCATCAAGGAAGGCGGCTTCAAGGACCTCAACGGCAACGACGTGATACCGGCCTCCTCGTTCCACAACGGCTGGGGCGTGGACCAGCTGTACATCGGCTTTGAGGAACACCCCTACTTCTCCGACTACCGCCTGGACGCCGAAGGCAACGTCACATACCGCTTCCTCGAGCAGCCTTACCTGGACCAGGTGCTGTTCGTTCGCAAGCTGGTATCCGAAGGCCTGCTGGATAAGGAATGCTTCACGACGACCGACACGCTGGCCGAGCAGAAGACAGCCAACGGCACCGTAGCGGTCCAGACCGCGCAGTATTCCGTATCGCTCAACGCGATGAAGAAGCTGGGCACCTGGCAGACCAACCCCGAGATCAAGTTCACCCCGATCGGGCCGCTGGCCTACGGCGACGGCACGACCAAGGTACAGGCGGAGCTAAACGGCCGCAACGGTACGCACGGCATCGCCTTCCCGGTAACGAACAAGAACCTTGAGGCCTCGCTCGCGTGGTTCGACTTCATCAACAGCAAGGAAGGCGTCATCCTCACCGAATACGGCTTCGAGGGCGACACGTTCTACTTCAACGAGGCCGGACAACCCCGCTGGACGGATGAGCTGATCGCGGGCAAGGTCGCGGGCGACGAGGCCCAGACCGTCATGCTGCGCAACCGCGGCATCCGCTACTACAACATCCCGCTGATCTCCTCCGAGCGCTACCTGTGGTTCGGCGAGACCGAGCCAGGCAACGCCGACGGCGCCGAGCCGCTGATCGAGGATTACAAGAAGCTCAGCCCCATCAAGCTGTACGACGGGTATCCCCTCAGCGCGGTATTCAGCACGTTCGACCGCCAGGATGATTACAACGCGCTGATGGCCGGCGAGCGCGAGCGCGTCGCCCGCGAGAGCGCTTACTTCGCCGAGACCGACGAGGAAGCCATCGCGATCATCGAGGAATACCGCGAGTACCTGCGCACCGGCGAGAACGCCGTCCTGCCCGCGCTGCTGCAACACGTCCAGGAGCAGCTGCCCACGCGCGACGACTGGCTGTTCTGATCCTTCGCTTCGGTATTGACAGGGTTGGGTCCCGCGTAGTATAATGCGTAGGAAGGTATTGGACTTGCTTCCAATACCTTCCGGCATGTTGATATATGGGATGAATGGTTAGGAATTATATATTTACTGCGTGGAGCAGTATCAACAAACCATCGGGAGGCAAACATGGCGGATAAGAAGATCAGGATCGGCATAGTCGGGACCGGCGGCATCGCCCACGCGCACATGAAGCCCTACGTCGGGTTCGACGACGTCGAGATCGTCGGCGCGTGCGACATCGTGCCGGGCAAGGCCCGCGCGTTCCTGGACAAGTATGACCTGAACGACGTCCCAGCGTTCGAGAACGTGTACGACCTGGTGAGGAACGTCAAGATGGACGGGGTGAGCGTGTGCACCTACAACACCACGCACGCCGAATGTACGATCGCCTGCCTGGAGGCGGGTATCCACGTCCTGTGCGAGAAGCCCATGTCCTTCACCATACAGGAAGCGGCGGACATGGTCAAGGCCTCGCGCAAGGCGAAGAAGATCCTGACGATCGGCTTCCAGCCGCGCTACGACTACATGCGCCGCAAGGTGGACGAGATCATCGACTCCGGCGCGTTGGGCAAGGTGTACTACATCCAGTCCGGCGGCGGGCGGCGGCGCGGTATTCCGGCGGGCACGTTCGTCGATAAGGAGAAGGCCGGGTACGGCTGCCTGGGCGATATTGGCTGCTACTCCATCGACGAATGCCTCCACGCCGTGCGTTACCCAAGGCCGCTGACCGTTTCCGCCATAGCGACCAACTACTTCGGCAAGAACCCGAAGTACTGGCCCGGGGCTGAGACCTTCGACGTGGACGATTTCTCCGTCGCGCTGGTAAGGCTGGAGGGCGGGGTTACGTACGTGTTCAAGCAGTCCTGGGCGATGCACGCGGACAGCCTGGGACCAACGATGTGGCTGGGCACCGAAGGCGCTATAAAGGTTATCAATAAGAAGGACGAGCTTAACCGCCCGTCGCGCTACATGTACTACACCGACGTCAACGGGATGCATATCGACTCGTTCATCGACCCGTCGTACCCGTTCAACGCGTACGAGGGAATGGTACATAAGGACGTCTTCGCGGCGAAGATACGCGGGTTTGTCGACGCGGTAATCACCGACGGGCCAGCGCCGATCCCGGGCGAGGAGATCATATACAATCAGGCCATCTGCGACGGGATCTACCGGTCAAGCCTCTCGGGACATGAGGTGGAGATCGTTATACCAGAATATTAAAGCTGTGGGGATGAAAGGGATAGTACGATGGCGGATATAGTCAATGTGCTGATGCTCTCCAAATGGCACGTCCACGCGGGCGATTACGCAAAAACCGTCAACGCGCAGCCCGACGCGAGGATTACCTGCGTCTGGGACGACGACAAAGAGCGCGGCGCGGCATGGGCGGATGAGCTGGGCGTGGACTTCGAGCCTGATCTGCGTAAGGCGCTGGGTAGGACGGACGTGGACGCGGTGGTGGTCGATACCGCCACAAGCGACCATATGAAGGTTATGGTGGCCGCCGCTAACGCCGGGAAGCATATCTTTACCGAGAAGGCGTTGGCTCCAACAGTCGGGGAATGCCGGGAGATCGCGGAAGCTGTGGAGAGGAACGGAGTTAAGTTCTGCATATCGCATCCCAACTTGACTACGCCGTTAGCGCAGTATTGTAAGCATGCGATCGACGAAGGGTTGTTGGGGAAGATTACGTATCTGAGGATGAGAAGCGCTCACGATGGCTCGTTGAGAGGATGGCTGCCCGATTATTGGTACGATGTGGAGAAGGCCGGCGGCGGCGCGATGATGGACCTAGGCTGCCATCCGATGTATACCGCGGCGTATCTGCTGGGCAAGCCAAGGCGTATAGCGTCAGTCTTCAACACGAGTTACGCGCCGCCGCCAGCCGACGATAACGCGGTAAGCGTGGTGGAGTTCGAGAACAACGCGATAGCCGTACTGGAGACGGGGTTTGTATCGCCGTATAATGGTAATTTCTTCGAGCTGCTAGGGACGGAAGGCGCGGTGACCGCCGTAGGCGATCAGGTTAAGGTAAGGACAAACCAGTTTAAGGATGGTTGGTTTATTCCGGATAAGAAGGTAATGCCGGAGGCGCGGCCTGCCGCGTTGAGGCTATGGTTGGATGGCATACTCTATGGGAAGCCGATACCGTTCGGTACTGAGCGTGGGATCGCGCTGACCGAGTTGCTAGAGAACGCGTACAAGTCGCACGAGACGCAGACGATTGTGAAGATTGGCTAATCCTGGAGGAACAATCTACCCTGGACCCTCGTGGCCAGGGTAGTTTGTTCCTCCACGCGTTACGGCTCGTAAGTCACGTTGATCTGCATCTTCTGGGTTGGCTTGGTGTACGTAATCCGGATCGCCATCGCCTCGTCTCCGGTCTTATACGCGTGAAGCGCGTACGACGTACCCCGCGTGTTGTAGTTCGTCACTACCGTAATGCCCTCATCATCCTCCAACGTCTTCGCGTAGGCGTCGTACGCTTCCTGCTCGACCTTATCGAAGGATATAATATAGGACTTCATCTGGTTCGCTTCCGGCCTCGTAACCCTTGATATCTCGCCTCCCTCGAACACCGGGCAATAGGCGATCGCCTCATCGTCCGGCCACACCAACTCCCCGCCCGCCTCCGGCACCGCCGTCGCCGTAGCCGCAGGCGCTTCCGCCTGTTTCGAGCATCCTGCCAACGCGATCGCCAGGATGACCCCTAGCAGAAGCAGCGCCCCTATCCTCCCACGCCTGACAGTACTCCGCATGAACATCTCTCCTTCCAAAGTTTACTGATCCATTATTCTTTCACAGCCCCCATAACGAGTCCCGTCACAAAAAACCTCTGCAAAAACGGATATACTATAATAACTGGTATCATCGATACAATCGCCTTCGCGGAGTTGAACGTCACGTTGGACACCGCCAGCTTGCGTATGATCTCTTCCGGCGTCATGCTTGCCATCTGCTGGGTCGTCAGCGTCACGGACAGCCCTTGTATGTAGGTCTGCAGCGGCTGCTGGTCCAGCGTGTTTATGTAAATCTTTCCCATGAAAAACTCATTCCAGTGGTATACCATTGTAAACAAAGCTATAGTCGCTATAGACGCTTTCGCCAGCGGTATATATATCCTCACAAGTATCTGCAGCGGGTTCGCGCCATCGATGAGCGCGGACTCCTCCAACGAAGGCGGGATCCCCTTGTTGAAGTTCATCAATATTATTGTATTATACACAGATACCGCGCCCGGCAGCACTAGCGACCAAATCGTATTGATCAGCCCCAGGTTCTTAACGACTAGGTAAGTAGGGATCAACCCGCCGTTGAACAGCATCGTGAACACCATGAGCCACATATACGCGTTGCGCTGCCTGAACACTCGCGGGGATTTCGAGAGCGGGTAGGCCATCACGACGGACAGCGCGGTCCCGATGGACACCCCTAGCAGCACGCGCCTGATCGAAACGCCGAACGCGTGGAAGAACCTGCCTTCCTTCACGATCTCCTCATACGCGGAGGTGTTGAACTTCTTGGGCAAAAACACCACCTCGCCCATGGCGGCGGCGGTCTTGTCGCTTAGCGATATCGCGATGGCGTTGAGTATCGGCACGAGGCATATAAAGCCGATCAGCAGCAGCACGGCCAGTATTATATAATCGGACAGGCGCAGCTTATTCATTTGTCCCCCCGCGTTAGAATATCGTGTAGTCCGCGAACTTGTTCGCGAGCGTATAGGACAGCGTGATGAGCAAGAACGAGATTCCCGACTTGAACAATCCCACGGCCGTCGAGAAGCTATACTGCATCTTCGTTATGCCCATGCGGTAAACGTATGTGTCGATGATATCGCCGGTGGGATAAACGAGCGGGCTGTACATCGTGAATATCTGGTCGAAGCCCGCGTTCAGCACATTGCCCAGCGCCAGCGTGCTCATCAGCACGATCGTTCCCTGAATAGATGGCAGCGTGACGAACCAAATCCTCTGCCAGCGCCCCGCGCCGTCGATAGCCGCCGCCTCGTAGGTATTCGGGTCGATGTTTGTTATAGCCGCAAGATATATGATAGCCCCATAACCGAATGTCTTCCATACGTCCGTGCCGATGATGATTCCCCGGAACGAGCTGTTGGATATCATATACATTTGCGGCGGAACGCCAAACTTGCCCAATATCTGGTTAACTATGCCCGTATAAGAGAATATGTTCGTGAACATGATCCCCAGTATCACCCAGGACAGGAAGTGGGGCAGGTAGACGACGGTCTGCACAACGCGCTTGACGGGGTAAACCTTCAGCTCGTTAAGTAGGATCGCGAACGATACGGGCACGATGATATTCAGGACGATCTTGCTGATGGCGATCACCAGCGTATTGCGGATAACGTTGCGCGTCTCCGCCAGCGCGAACATGCGGTTGAAGTGCTTCAGGCCCACCCACGCGGAGCCTAGCATACCCTTTGCCGGCACGAAATCCTTAAAAGCGATAATAACGCCGAACATCGGTATAATACTGAACACCAGCAGGAAGCCGATGCCTATCACCATCATAGCGTTATAATAAATCTCATTCTTGACCGACCTCATAGCGGACCACCTCTCCCGGTTCTTTACGCAATCGCCAGGCGGGAAGACCCGCCCGGCGATTGCCGCCAATCCGTATAACGCCTCACGGCGCCGCGCGTTACTTGCCCAGCAGCGCGCTGATCTCGTCGGTCAGTGTCTGGCCGCCTTCCGCGAGCCACTGCGCGGTAAACGCGTCGAAGTCGTCCACGGATTTCTGGCCCAGTATGATCTGGAGCACGGTCTGCTGCTCAAGCGTCAGCAGCGAGGGCATTATATCCGCCATGGACTCGGTGGTCTGCGAGTACGCGGGATAGACGAACCTCACGTTCGCGGCGTCGGTGATCTCGCCCGCGACATAGCGCGCGTAGTATGAGCCGCGATACTGCTCGAAGCTCTCGTCGCCATCGATAAACTTGCCGATGCCGATGGATTCCGTCACCTCCGACGGGCTGGCGAGACCTTCCTGGCTGCCGCGCTCGACGAAGGCGTGGATGCCGTGGCTGAATGTCGGCACGACGTTAGAGTATTCCATGTTGACGCCGCTGGTCGGGAACAGGTAAGTCCAACTGGCGTCCAGGTAGGTGGGGTTGTTCTGGTTGCGGGACTCGTCATACAGCGCGGCGGCCTCTTCGTCAAAGCCCCTGTGCATGTCGTATTCCAGGTTCATTACCCTGACGACGGCCTCCGGATGCTCGCAGTTCTTGTTCACCAGCAGGACCTCGCCCGCGGGTGAGGGCCAGGGCGCGACGAACTCGCCCGCGTCGTTGACCGGCGCGTTTACGACGACGACATCCGCGCCTTCCACGTTCTTGGGCAGGTCAACGATGGACCATCCATACCACCACGGCGCGAACCACGCCGCGGCCTGTCCGCTGGTCGTCACGGCCTGTGTCAGACCGCCGCCTACGCGGGTGGGGAACTCCAGGTCGATAAGGCCCTTAGCGTACCAGTCGGCCAGCACGGTCAGCGCGTCCTTCATGCCCGGCAGGAGCGAGCCGTACGTGATGGAACCGTCCTCCCCCTCGATCCAGTAGCGCGGCGTCGCGCCGAACACCTGCGCGATGGGATCGGCGGAGAACGACGAGGCGTAGTTGGTCAGCGGATCAGTAGCGTGCAGCGCCAGGCCGAGCGTATCGGGGAACGCTTCCTTGGCCTTGGTCAGGTATGTCTCGATGTCGGCGATGGTGAGGATCTCCTCCGCCTTCATGCCTATGGCCTCAAGGATATCCGAGCGCAGCCACAGCTGGTTATGCTCGTAGCCGTAGCGTCCGGTGGGGATGCCCATCAGCCGGCCGTCGTCGGTATACGGCGCGAAGTGGCGGCCCTCGAACGAGGCCGCGGTATCGCGCAGATACCAGTTGGCGTTGGCGTCATACGCGTCGGTCAGGTCCGCTAGCAGGCCGTTGTCCAGCAGCTGGCGGTAGATCAGGTAGTCGTCGTTGCCCAGGCTGAACATATCGGGCAGCGTGCCCGCGACGATGTCAAGGCTCAGCTTGTTGTTGAACTCCGTGGAGTCGACCTCCCAGACGGTTTTGGTCTCAACATTTATCCTGTCCTTGATGTAGCGGGTCATGACGTTATTGTCCAGGCTGTCCCCTTCGGGGAACTTCGCGTTCGGGTCAGTCCTCTTGACGGTCGTCAGGACGACGGTCTCATCATACCTTTCGTAAGCCGTTTCCCCGGCCATGACCGGGACGGCGGCGAGGCTGACGGCAATGGCCAGAGCCAGCGAGATTAAGACGCGCTTCCTCAAATGTGTTACCCTCCTTACAATCGCGGCTCTCCGCGCCGCGCTTGTCCGTTATGTGAATATTGTAACATATTCTGCGGGTAATGTAAAGACATTCGCGGAAATATACCCGTCCGCCCTACACAATAAACTGCTTCAGGTCCCTTTCCCTCGCCTCGTCGCTCAGGCGCGCCTTTACGTAGTCCGCGGTTATCGCCAGATCGACGTCGGGCATGTCCCCGCCCGCGTTGAAGGATACGTCCTCCAGCAGCCGCTCGAACATCGTGGACAGCCGCCTCGCCCCGATATCCTCACCGTTCTCGTTGACTATATAGGCCGCCTCCGCCAGCGCGTCCAGCGCCGCGTCCTCGAACGTCAGCCGCACGTTGTCCACGCCCAGCAGCGCGGTGTATTGCCGCGTCAGCGAGTTCTCCGGCTGGAACAGTATGTTCCTGAAATCCTCGCGCGTGAGCGGCTTGAGCGTCACTCGCACCGGGAACCGCCCCTGCAGCTCCGGTATCAGGTCCGTCACCTTCGCCACGTGGAACGCGCCGGCCGCGATGAACAGCATGTAATCCGTCTTGACCGGCCCGTACTTCGTGTTGATCGTGCTGCCCTCCACGATCGGCAGTATGTCCCGCTGCACGCCCTCGCGCGAGACGTCCGGCCCGCCCGTCGCGTTCCGGCCCGCTATCTTGTCGATCTCGTCGATGAACACGATCCCATCCTGCTCCGCGCGGCTGATCGCCTCCTGGGTCACCGCGTCCATGTCGATCAGCTTGCCTTCCTCCTCGGCCATCAGCAGCCGCCGCGCCTCGGCCACGCTCACCCGCCGCGTCTTCATCCGCTTGGGCAGCAGCCCGCCCATCATGTCGCCGATGTTGACCGCCGCGCCCTGTATCTCCACGCGCGGCGAGCTTTCCTCCACCTCGACCTCTATCTCGTAGTCCTCTATCTCGCTGCGCAGAAGCTTCTGCCGCGCGTCCTCGCGCCTTAACTGCAGCCGCTGCGTCTCCTCTTGCGAGACTTCCGGCTCCTTGGGCTTGTTCCCCAGCAGTATGTCGATGGGGTTAACGGGTTTCTGCTGCTTCTTCACGGGAGGATTGGTCAGCAGCTCCGCTATCCGCTCCTCGGCCAGGACCCGCGCCCTCAGCCGGACGCGCGAGCCGTGCTGCTCCTTGACCATCCGGATCGCCGCCTCGATCAGGTCGCGGACGATGGAATCCACATCCCGCCCGACATACCCGACCTCCGTGAACTTCGTCGCCTCCACCTTGACGAACGGCGCGTCCACCAGCTTGGCCAGCCGCCGCGCGATCTCCGTCTTGCCCACGCCCGTAGGCCCTATCATCAGGATGTTTTTGGGGCTGATCTCATCGCGGATACTGTCGGGCAGGCGGGACCTGCGGTACCGGTTGCGCAGCGCGACCGCGACCGCGCGTTTCGCCTCGTCCTGCCCGATGATGTACCTGTCCAGCTCGCGCACAATCTCGCGCGGCGTCAGTTGCGCCATATGCCTACACCTCTAATACTGTAATGTGGTCGTTGGTATATACGCATATAGACGAGGCGATGGCGAGCGCCTCCCGCGCGATATCGGCGGCCGGCATGTCGGTGTGAAGCGCCAGCGCCCGCGCCGCCGCCAGCGCGTAGTTCCCGCCGCTGCCTATCGCGCATACCCCGTCGTCCGGCGACAGCACCTCGCCCGTGCCCGACAGTATCAGCATCTGCTGGCTGTTCGCGGCGATCATCATCGCCTCCAGCTTGCGCAGCGTCTTGTCGCCGCGCCAGTCCTGCGTCAGCTCCACCGCCGCCCGCTCCAGGTTCCCGGAGTACTGCTTGAGCTTCTCCTCGAACCGCTCGCAAAGCGTCATCGCGTCCGCGACAGTCCCGGCGAACCCGACCGCCGCCTTGCCGCCGTATACCCGCCGCACCTTAACCGCTCCAGCCTTGAATATCGTGGTCTCGCCCATGGTGACCTGGCCGTCGCCCGCTATAGCGCATTTGCCGCCCTTGTTAACGCCCACGATGGTCGTTCCCCGAAACCCGCTGCCCATAATATTTATACCTCACTGTATGTCAAGCTTCGCCGCCGCCTGCCGGATCGCCTCCAGCGACCGCTCCGCGACGCGCCGCGCCCTGCCGCGCTTGTCCCGGAAGCGCTCGTCCGGCATATCTATGATTCCATATTGGATGCCCATCGGCTGATAATCCCTGTTCGGCGAGGACACGTAACGCCCCAACGCGCCCAGCGCGGTGTACGTCGGGAATACCGCCGCCCCACGCCCTAGCATCGATTCCCCCAGCGCGATCCCCGCGGCCAGCCCCGACGCCGCCGACGGCATGTATCCCTCAACCCCCGTCAGTTGTCCCGCTATATATAATCCAGGCCTGCCCCTCACCTCGAACGACGCGTTCAGCGCTGACGGCGCGTCGATGAACGCGTTGCGGTGCATGACCCCATACCGGACAAACTCCGCCCGCCCCAGTCCCGGTATCATGCCGAACACGCGCCGCTGCTCATCCCACTTCAGCCGCGTCTGGAACCCCACAAGGTTCCACAGCGCGCCGGACGCGTTCTCCGCGCGCAGCTGGACCGCCGCGAACGGCCTGCGCCCGGTACGCGGATCGGTCAACCCGACAGGCTTCATCGGCCCGTACGCCAGCGCCAGCCTCCCCCGCGCCGCTATCGACTCGACCGGCATGCACCCCTCGTACAGCATGCCTTCCTCAAAACCATGGACCGGCGCGGTCTCCGCGGCGAGCAGCGCGTCCCGGAACGCGTCGTACTCCCGCTCGTTCAGCGGGCAGTTGAGGTAATCCGCGTCGCCATGACCGTACCGCGCGGCGGCGAACACCCGCGCGTCGTCCAGCGATTCCCGCGTGACGATCGGCGAGGCCGCGTCGAAGAAACTCAGCTTCCTCAACCCGGGCAGCGCGCCCAGCGCCCCCGACAGCGCGTCCGTCGTCAGCGGTCCCGTCGCGATTATAGCGGGAGGATCGGGCAGCGCGTCCGCCTCGCGCCGCTCGACCGTCACGAGCGGGTGCGCGGACAGCGCGTCCGTTATGTAGGAGGCGAACCGCTCCCGGTCGACCGCCAGCGCGGAACCCGCCGGAACCCGCGACGCGTCCGCCGCGCGAAGTATCAGGCTGCCCAGCCCGCGCATCTCCGCCTTCAGCAGCCCGGACGCGTTCGTTATCTCGTCAGACTTCAGGGAGTTAGAACAGACCAGCTCCGCGAACAGCGGGCTTGTGTGCGCGGGCGTGAGCCTGTCCGGTTTCATCTCTACGAGCGTTACCGGAATACCGCGCCGCGCCAGGCGCCACGCGGCCTCGCATCCGGCCAGGCCCGCGCCGATTACGGTGGCGCGTGTCATTCGGATTCATCCCCTGCCGCCGAATCCGTTTCATCATCCGGCTCCGCGTCGAACGGCGCGTCCTCCATATCCTGCTCGTCCTTCGGCTCGTCCTCGATGATCTCCTCGCGGTAACGGCAATGCTCGTTGGCGCACAGCCGCCAGCGCGAGCCCTTGCGGTTCGCCTTGAGGACCATGTATGAGCCGCACTGCGGGCATTTGTCGGGCAGGGGGAAATCCCAGGCGATGAAGTCGCAGTCCGGGTACCTCTCGCAGGAGAAGAAGCGGTTGCCCTTGCGCGATATCTTCTCCAGCAGCCGCGAACCGCACTTCGGGCACGGCGTGTCAATGAAAATGAACACCGGCTTGGTATTGCGGCACTCCGGGAACCCCGGGCACGCCAGGAACTTCCCGAACCGCCCCATCTTGAAAACCATCATCGCGCCGCACTTGTCGCACGGCACGTCGGACACCTCGTCCTTGATCTCCATCTTCTCTATCGAGGACTCCGCCGCCTCCAACGCGCGGCTGAAGTTCCCATAAAAGCCGCGTATCACGTCGCGCCACGGCAGCCGCTCATCCTCCACGCGGTCCAGCTGATCCTCCATGTCGGACGTGAACTCCACGTCCACGATATCCTTGAAATACTCGCGCATCAGCGCGGTGATCATCCGCCCAAGCTCGGTCGGGACCAGGCGGCTCTTGTCCCGCGAGACGTACCCACGCGCCACGATCGTGGATATGGTCGGAGCGTACGTGCTCGGGCGGCCAATCCCCTTCTCCTCCAACGCCCGGACCAGCGAGGCCTCGGTATACCTGGGCGGCGGCTGCGTGAAGCGCTGTTCGCTGGTCACCTCGCCCAGAATGGCTTCAGCCCCGGCCGCCAGCCCGGGCAGCTTGGTATCGACGTCGGGGGCGCTGTCGTCCACGCCCTCCTCATACACCGCCGTGAAGCCCAGGAAGCGCTTGTGCTCGCCATAGAAGCGGAACTCCACGCGCCCATTGGCCACGCACGCGGTCTGGGTATCATACAGCGCGGGCGCCATCTGGCTGGACAGGAAGCGCAGGTACACCAGCCTATATAACTTGTATTGGTCGTTGGTCAGCGACGCCTTGATATCGTCCGGCCGCCGGGTTATGTCGGTGGGGCGGATCGCCTCATGCGCGTCCTGGGCGCGTTTGCGCGTTTTGAACTCGTTGGGCTTCTCTGGCAGGTACGCCGGCCCGAACCTGCTGCTTATCTCCTCCCGCGCCGCCGCCAGCGCCTCGTCGGAGACGCGCGTCGAGTCCGTGCGGATGTATGATACCAGACCCTGGGCGCCCTCGCCCTCCAGGTCCACGCCCTCGTAGAGGGTTTGCGCTATCTGCATCGTCTTGGCCGTGGTGAAGCGTAACTTGCGCGCGGCCTCCTGCTGCATGTTGCTCGTGGTGAATGGCGGCGCGGGGGTCTTGCGCTTCTCACCGTTCTTGACCGTCTTAACGGTGAACGGCCCGCTGGCGATCGCCTCAAGCGCGGCCTTTGCCCCGGCCTCGCCGGTCAGCTTCGCCTTGCTCCCGTCCAGCGTATCCAGCTTGACGTGGAACGACTGGCCGTTTGAGGCCATGTCAGCCTCCACGTCCCAGTATTCCTCCGGGATAAACGCCTCGATCTCTTCCTCGCGGTCGACGATGATCCGCGCGGCCACGCTCTGCACGCGCCCGCCGCTCAAGCCCTTCTTGATCTTGGCCCACAGCAGCGGGCTGATGGAATACCCCACCAGTCTATCGAGCACGCGCCTGGCCTGCTGCGCGTTGACCAGCGACATATCTATCGGGCGCGGCTGCTGTATCGCCGACATGACCGCCTTGGAGGTGATCTCCTGGAACGTGACGCGGCAGGGTTTATCCGCGTCCACACCCAGCAGTCGCGCCAGATGCCAGGATATAGCCTCGCCCTCGCGGTCAGGGTCCGTCGCCAGCAGTATCGCGGAGGCGTTCTTCGCCTCCTTGCGGATGCGCGAGAGCACGTCGCCCCGGCCGCGGATCGTTATATACTTCGGCTCGAAGTCCTTCGTCACGTCCACGCCCATCTGACTCTTGGGCAGGTCGCGCACGTGCCCGTTCGACGCCTCGACCTTGTAAGACCTGCCCAGGTACTTGCCGATCGTCTTGGCCTTGGCGGGGGACTCGACGATTACCAGCTTATGTTTGCGTTCAGCCAATTCAGCCCAACCTCGCTTGCGGATTGTCTTTACCCATCACTGTATTATTCCCTTGACGGCCAGCATTGTCAATAGCGTATTCACGTCCTGGACGCTTAACCCCGTAAATTCCACAATCCTGTCAACGTTTGAGGGCGGTATCCCGGACTGGACCGCCTCAAGTATACGCGCCTGGTTAGCGGACAGCCCCGCCCTCGGTTCGAGCGCCGCCAGCCGCTGCCCCGCGGTATTTGCCGACGGAGACGGAAGCGGCGGCCCTGGTTCCGGTTTCGGCTCCGGCTTGCTTTTGGGCGCCCTCTTCTTCGGCGGGGCCTTCGCGGACTTGACGGCTTCGCCCAGCGACGAATTCTTCGGCTGGGGAATCCTCGCGGCATGCAGGTCCTCCAGTATCTCCACCGCGCTGGTAACGATCCTCGCGCCCTCGCGGGCCAAGCGATGCCCCGGCGCGCTGTTGGGCGAGTCGGCGGGGCCGGGCAGTATGAATACCTCGCGGTTCTGCTCGACGGCGGAGGACACGGTGTGCAGCGCCCCTGAACCCTCCTTGCCCTCGACCATCAGCGCGCCGCGCGATACCCCGCTGATCAGCCTGTTGCGCATCGGGAAATGCGCGCCGCGCGGCTCCGTCCCCGGCGGGAACTCGGATATAACGCTGCCGTCCGTGATGAGTATGCGCTCCAGCAGTTCTACATTCTCCGGCGGGTATACCTTGTCAACGCCGCTGCCCAGCACCGCGATCGTGCGCCCGCCGGCGTCCACCGCCGCCGTATGCGCCGCCGTGTCTATCCCGCGGGCGAACCCCGATACCACGCACGCGCCGCTTCGCGCCAGGTCGCCCGATATCTGCCGCGTCATGCGCAGCCCGTACGCCGATGGCTGGCGCGTGCCGACCACGCCGATACACCATTCGTCCGAGATATCGCGCCGCCCCCTGACGTACAGCAGCGGCGGCGGGTCCGCTATCTCCCGAAGGCGCGGCGGGTATTCGTCGTCGTCCATGAACACGACGGACGCGCCGCAGCGGTCCACGCTGGCGATAAGCTCGGTCGCCCTGTCGCGGTTGTGGGCGTCGCTCATCTTCTTCCACGCGGCTTCGCCAATCCAGCGCATGTCTTCGCCGAAACGCTCCCACACGATCTCGGCGCTGCCGTACTTGGCGATAAGCCGCGCGAATCCACTCGCGCCGATCCCGTCCACGCTCGACAGCCAGATGCGGAAATACTGTTCCCTGCTATACTTCATAACAACCCACTCACCGCGCCTCGTCCAGCATCCTGTAGCGTACGGCCTCCGCGACATGCTCCTCCCCGATCAGGTCTGATCCCGCCAGGTCGGCGATCGTCCGCGAGACCTTGATTATCCGGAAGTACGGCCTCGGGGTCAGGCTGTACCTAGCGGCGGCGGCCAGCAGCAGCTCGTCCGCGTCCGCCGACATCGGGCACAGCTTGCCTATCATCGATGAGTCCAGCTGCGCGTTCGTGAATATCCCCGACCCGGCGTAGCGTTTGCGCTGCCTGTCGCGCGCGGCCTGAACCCGCTGGCGCACCGCCTCGGATGATTCGGCGGGAGGCGCCGCGCTGGACAGGTCCTCGACATGGACCGCTCCGACGCGTACGCGCATGTCGATCCGGTTGAGCAGCGGTCCCGACACGCGGGCGCGGTAACGCTGGACATCGCCCGGCGGGCACTTGCACCGCCCGCCCTCCTCGCCGTGGTATCCGCACTTGCATGGGTTCATCGCGGCGGCCAGCATCACGCGCGACGGGTACACCCGATGCGCCCGCGCCCGCGTGACGGACACGAACCCATCCTCCAGCGGCTGGCGCAGCGTCTCCAGCGCGTGTGAGGAATACTCGGGCAGCTCGTCCAGAAACAACACGCCGTGATGCGCGAAGGTGATCTCCCCCGGCGACGCGTCGCGCCCGCCGCCCACCAGCGACACCGCCGACGCCGAATGGTGCGGGGCGCGGAACGGCCTCTCGGTCAGCATCGCGCCGCCAGCCCGCAGCTCACCCGCCGCGCTGTGGATGCGCGTGACCTCCAGCGCCTCCTCAAAGCTCATGTCCGGCAGGATCCCGGGCAGGCACCGCGCCAGCATCGTCTTGCCCGAGCCCGGCGGCCCGATCATCAGCAGGTTGTGCCCGCCCGCGGCCATGATCTCCAGAGCGCGCTTGGCCTCGTACTGGCCGCGCACATGCCGCAGGTCGTGGGCGCTGGGCGCCGCCGCGCGGAGCGACTCGTACGGCACGGGGACGAGCGGCTCGATCCTGGCGCGGCTCGTCAGATGGTCGACCACCTGGCGCAGCGACGAGGCGGCCAGCAGCGGCACGCGGTCCACGCACGCGACCTCGCGGGCGTTATCCGCCGGCAGAACCAGCGCGGCGGCCAACCTCTCGCGGGCGAACAACGCCCCCGACAACGCGCCCGGCGCTTGCCTGAGCGTTCCGTCCAGAGCAAGCTCGCCCACGAACATCATGCCATTGACGGCCTCCGGCTCCATCTGGCCCGATCCCACCATCATGGCCAGCGCGATGGGCAGATCATACAGCGAGCCGCACTTCCTCACGCTCGCGGGACCGAGGTTCACGGTCACGCGCCCGGGAGTAAGGCGAAGGCCGCTGTTCGCCAGCGCGGACCGCACCCGGTCCTTCGATTCCTTGACCGCCGTGTCGGGCAAGCCCACCAGGTCGAAGCTGGGCACCCCGCCCGTATAGTTGACCTCTACGGTCACCTCGAACGGCTCCACGCCGTCCAAGCCGTAACTCATTACCCGCGCGAACATCTTGCGCCGCCCCCGGCTCTATATACAAATATACGGTTACCGACGAAGTTGATTGCCATCGACACCGGCGCGGCGGCCAGTCCCGCCCACTGCTCGTTCCATCTATAATGGTCCGCCAGCAGCGCGACCATGCCCGTCGACGCGCCCAGAGATACCATGTTGACCAGCAGGAACGCGGCGACCTGGCCGCCGCGCAGCCGCTCCTTCCACCGGAACGTCCAGCGCGTGTTGACCGTCAGGCTCAGCGCCATGCCCAGCGCGTACCCGATCGCCCACGCCGCCGGAGCGTACAGCCCCAGCTTCACCCCGGCGGTATATACCGCGTATGAAAACGCGGTATTAAGCGCCCCGGTCAGCCCAAACCGGACCATCTGGCCAAGCCAGCCCGACCACAACGCGTTGACGCGTATGCGCATTGAACCTCCCGCAAAGCGCGATAGACCGCCCCCTCCGCCGCCCTCGGGCGACATCTCCCCCTATGGGGGCGACAAGGGAGTGGGTACCGCCTGTCCTTACCCTCTTGCCGCCCCCTTGGGCGGAGACGCCGCGACGACGGCGGAGGGGGCGTCCACGAAGAACCCGCGTTAGTAGAATAACCACCCCTGGAACGGCCATCCCGGCAGCTTCATGAACCCAAACCAGTTCATCGCGTTGGCCCACGAGCGCGGGAAGGATACCCCCGTCGCGAACGGATAGAACCCGATGAACATAGCGGCCGCCACCCCGACAAGCGCGAACCTCACCACCCTCACCCTCCGCGCCGCCGCGGGCGACCGCGCCTCCCAGCGCGAGAGCAGCCATACCAGGCACAGCATGATAAACGGCGTACTGGCAAAGTAATGGTAGATGAACATCGACCGGGGCACCAGCGCCCACGGCAGGAACTCCGCGAGGAACCCAACCAGCAGCAGCGACGGTATCGGATCGGTTTCAGCCGCGAACAGCCGGGGCATGGCGCGTCTGCGCAGCCAGTATCCCGTCGCGGCGATAAGCGCCGCCAGCCCCGACCACCATACTATAGGATTGCCAAACGCGACTATGGTTGATACCACGCCGTCCGGCATATTCGCGCCCGAATAATACCACATGGGCCGGAAGTCGAACGGCCACTCGTACCATTTCGACTTGAACGGATGCGTGTCCACCAACGCGCTGTGATAGTTGTACATGGCGCTTTGCGCGGAGACCAGCCGCTCCAGCGTGTACGGCCCGCCCGCCCTCAGTTCCGGGATGTAGCTTACCGCGTACACCCCCGCCGGGATTATTATGAACCATAACACGCACCACGCGACGGTCCAGCCCATCGCCGCCGGGAACCCGCGCGCCGCCTGTACCGCCTCGTCGGACGCGTCCGCGTTCTTAGTTATATATAAATATTCGCGTATCCTCCGGGCGAACGACCAGAACAGTATCGCCGCCAGCCCGACAGACGCGTAAAGGCCAATCCACTTGCTGCTTATCGCCCCGGCCATGAATATCCCCGACATCGCCAGCCATGGAAGCCCGCGCTTCAGCCCGTCCCTGAACACGCTCATCTGAAAATACCGGATCATACACCAGTACATCAATATTATGAACAGCACAGGATAGCTGTCTATCGTCGCGATGCGCGTTTGGGTCAGGTGCATCATGTCCAGTGACAGCAGCGCGGCGGCCAGCCCGGCCCAGCGCGTTTTCTTGAACAGCTGTTTGGCCAGCAGGTACATCGCGGGAACCATCAGCGCGCCGGCCATCGTCCCGGCGAACCGCCAGCCGAACGGCGTCATGCCAAACGCCGAAACGCACAGCATGATGAATATCTTGCCCAGCGGCGGATGCGTCCATTCCAGCGCGGTCAGGCCGTGAAGGTACTCGAACCCCGTGCGGGCGTGGTATATCTCGTCGAAATACGTGCCGTTCATGTACGACGGCTTCTCCGGCGCGACGCCCTGCTCGTCGGTCAGCGCGGATACATCGTCAAACTCGCCGAACGGGAAATCCGACGCCCCGTCCACCGTCACGCTAGCGATCGGCAGCGTCTTTCCGTCCTCGTCGCGGAACACCACCTCGCCCAGCATCAGCCCGGGCAGCTCGGGCGTCAGCCGTACATACCTGGCGTTATGCGCCAAGGGCGTCGACGCGTAAGTCCTCTCACCCTCGACGCTCTCCCATGACTGGGCGTTGTACACCCAGCGGAAGCACTCGCCCTTCGCGGAGGCTATCAGCGGGTCTGTCCAATCCTCGCCATCCTCGCTGGAAGACCAGTACATCTCGCCGGATGATATCCCGTTGTAATACATGATCGTGAACGTTCGCGACTCGCCCAGGTCGAACGTCACGGCCTCGTCCACGCCGGACGCGCGGTAGAACGTCTGCGGCGCGACGGTATCCCCCAAACCCCAGTACGCGACAGCGGCGTACGCCAGCGTCAGGCCCAGCATCAGCAGCCAGTCCCGCGCCTTCATCGAAAGCTTCGCGTCGGACTTGCCCAGCGCCCGCGCCTCCAGGTCGACAGGGGCGGCGATGGTTCCCCCGGCGCGGAGCGACGCGATGATCCCAGCGCGAGCGCGGCCAGCGTCCGCGTCAAACCCAAACCCGCGGATCCGATTCCGGACGCATATCTCCCAGCCCGTCCACCCGGCGAACGCCCCCAGCGCGAGATTGATAGAGGCGATCACGCGCCCCGCGACGACATTTGTCAGATGCTCGTCCAGCAGTACCAGCCACACGTTATAGAACAGCGTGACACTCAACCCGACGGCGATCCACAGCAGCCGGCCATCCTTATGTACAGCGTACGCCGCCAGCAGGAACGCCAGCGCGGGGAACAGGTACCGCTCGTGCATCCTGAAGGAGAACAGGAAGAACCCCAGGAACGTCAGCGCGGCCGCGAGGAACAACGCCTTGGGATCCTTAGCCCGCCAGTACAGCCACAGCGTTGCGCCCAGCGTCAGCAGCATGAGCAGGACCGCCGTCTCGCGGAACGTCAACGCGCCCAGGAACGCGGTCGACGTGGCGACCCAGTTGCCGCCCATAAGGTAATACAGGTTCGCCGCGTTGACCGTCGCGTAGTCATACGAGCCCATCGTGCCGAAATACTTGCCCGGCAGCCATGACCATCCGATCCTCACGCAGAACGGCAGCAGCAGCGCGAAACACAGCGCCAGCCCCGCCGCCAGCCCGGCAGCCGCGCGTAACACCGCCGACCTGTCCCACCCGCGGTTTTTCAGGTGGAGGATCAGCGCGAACAATCCTAACGGACCCGCTATCAACGCCTGCGGCTTAACCAGCGCGGTCAGCATGTACAGCGGCAGCGCGGAGCGGTAATCCTCCTTGCCCGCGCGCCACAGCGTCAATCCCAATCCCAACGCCAGCGCCGCGTCAATCTGCCCCCACGCCGACCCCAACACCAGCGCGGCGGGGTTGAACGCGTAAAGCAGCGCCAGCGTAATCCCAAGACGCGCCCCGCCAGCCGAGCCATCCCTCACGCCAGCCGTCTCGCCCACGCGCCACAGGAACAGTATGATACCCATGTCGGCCAGTATCGGGCCAACCTTCACCAGCAGCTGTAGCCCGGCCGATGAGTCCGTCACGCCCAACGCGCGTATCAGCATGCCTATCGGCCACAGGAAGTACAGGTAACCCGGCGGGTAATCGCAGAAGTAAGCCTCCTCGCCCGCGCCGTAGAACCCCGCCGGGCCTGCCTGCGCCATCCTCAACGCCCACGAGTGGAAGCAGTTGATGTCCACGCCGTAGCCTTTGACCGTCGCGGCCAACCATACCCGCAATCCCGCCGCCGCCGCCAATATCAATCCTAACATAACGGCCCGGCGGGCCGTAGTATCCTCCGACCGCCTTAGCGCCATCCACGCCAGCCCTACCGCCGCCGCGAACACCGCCAGCAGCGCCCACAACCCGCCGCCATCGGACAGCGCGGCGGGCGGCTTAACCACCGTGGGCGGCGGTTCCAGCGCGATGATGGGCTTGCCCGGCTCCGGCGCGTCCACCCGAACCATCGACAGGTTGTCGAACCACGCCGTCCCGATGGTATCGCTGCTGTACCCGCCCAGCCGCGCGGCCACGTCAGCCGACCGTTGGCCTTTATATGTAAATATGTAAACGTCTATACGCTGCCACTCGCCGCCCGTATCATACACGGACGCAAGCGCGGCGTATGAACCCAGCACGGACAGGTTCGCCCCGGCGCCTCCGGCGGCGCTATCAATGTCTCCAGCCTTGACATCACCCGACAGGCGGTACCACGTCTCCGGCTCGACCGCCACGGTCTGGACGAACCGCGCGTCGTTGGTCGCGGCGTTCTCGACGCGGACCACGCCATCTTCCCAGAAAAGGCTGCTGATCCCCCAATCGGTTCGCCACATGCTGCGCAGCCAGCCCTCCGGAAGCCCGGTCTCCGGATCGCCCAGCGAGAAATCCCCGTTTACCAGCAAGTTTCCCTCAATAGGCGCGGCGGCGGGGGTTTCCTCGGTGATAACGCCGCCGCCGAGCTGGTCGGGCTGATCGACAGGCTCGGCTGAAGCGCCGCCCGCCACGCACAGCGCGTATACCAATAACGCCGCGAGCGCCATACCCCTGCGGCGTGATCCACGCTTGAAACGATCTCCCGCGCTGTTACCCGGCATGCCGTATCTCCTTTGTGATTTAATAACCGGAAGGTCTACGCGGCTTCCGCCGGAGCCTCGAACGCGTTGCGGATATGCCTGATGCGCCCGGGATATACCTCTACCACGTCGAACCGGACGGGTTCGTCCAACATGCCATGCTCATACAGCCATGACCGCGCGGCGTGGACTACCCTCGCCTGCTTTCGCGGCGTGACCGCCTCGCGCGCCAAACCATACGCCGCGCTGGACCGCGCCTTCACCTCTATAAACGCCAGCGTGTCCCCAAACCGCGCGACTATGTCCGCCTCCGACTCGCGGGTTCGGTAGTTGCGCTCCAATATCGTGTAGCCGCGCTTCTCCAGCCATGCCGCCGTCTGTTCCTCGGCGCGTCGGCCAAAGTCGCGGGCTTCCTTCCTCGCCTCGTTATCCATCACGCCCGTGCCTTCCCGTCCGGATTCTTTAGATCCAAATTTTTTAAGAAAGACGCCCTATGTATCTTAGACGGTCCAAACCTCAAAATCGTTTCATAATGCGCGGCGGTTCCGTAACCTTTATGGTTCGCGAGGCCGTAGGCCGGGAACTCCTTGTCCAATGCCGCCATGATCCGATCCCTCGTCACCTTGGCGGCTATCGACGCCGCCGCTATCGAATATGATACCGCGTCGCCGTGGACGATGCTTTCCTGCCTTATATCCAGCGGCAGGCGCCTCGCGTCCACCAGCAGCAGGTCGCATGGATATTGGCTTGACTTGTCCAAACCCTCCGCCGCCCGGGCCATAGCCAGCTTCGCGGCGTTCAATATGTTGATGGCCTCAATCTCCTCCACGTCCGCCATGCCGATACCGACAAACCACGCGGTTTCAAGTATCAGGCCGAACAGCTTCTCCCGCCGCGCCGGGGTCAGCTTCTTCGAGTCGTCCACGCCTTCGATTACCGGCGACGGCGGCATTCCCACACATGCCGCTATCACAGGCCCGGCCAACGCGCCGCATCCAGCCTCGTCTACCCCAGCGACGCGCAGTCCCGCCTCCCAGTATCTCGCGTCATGCGCCGCCAGCGCGTCACGCCTCTCCTGGCTATGCCCGCTCAAGGGTGATCCTCCCCAGCTTCCCCGCGCGGAACTCGTCCAGCACGACCGCCGCGCCACGCGCTGTGTCCAACCGACCGCCGCCCAAGATATACCCGCGCCCCGCGCAGACCGCCTCCAATAACGATTCCAGCGGCGATCCGTTATGGTCCATACCGTCCGCCAGCTTGAACCGCGAGCGCACCGCGTCCGGCGACGCGTCCATCAACTCGCGCAGCAGCGATTCCGCCAAACCCTCCTGGTCCAGTATCGCGTCCCTTATCGTGCCCAGGTATGCCAGGCGCCTCGACGCGTCCCTGTCGTCTATCCTCGGCCACAACAGCCCCGGAGTGTCCAGCAGCTCCAGCGTGTCCGCTACGCGCGCCCACTGCGGCGAGCGCGTCACGCCGGGACGGTCCGCCGTCTTCGCCACAGCGCGGCCTCCCAGCCTGTTGATGAACGCCGATTTACCGACGTTCGGCACCCCCACTACCATCACGCGGATCGTCTTGTTGATCCCGCGTGACGCGGCGCGTTCTATCGCGTGGGACGCCGCGCGCTCGATTACGCGGAGTATGTCCTGCGCCCTGCCCTTCAGCGCGTCGAACGGTACAGCGTCCGTGCCACCAGCCCGCGCCTTCGACAGCCACGCGTTGGTCGCCGTCGGGTCGGCAAGGTCTGACTTGTTCAGCACCAGCGCCCGGCGTTTGCCAGCGCACAGCGTGTCCAGGTCAGGGTTGCGGCTGGATAATGGCAAACGCGCGTCGCATAGCTCGACCACCGCGTCGACACGGCGCAGCTGCTCGATCAGCTGGCGGCGGGCTTTCGCCATGTGGCCAGGATACCACTGTATCTGCAATGTTGGCTCCTTACCTGTGTTTTAGGGTTGACCCTTCCAGCCCTGCGGGCTGGCGGCCGACTTCATGGAACGACCGGGTTTGCGGGGCTTCGCCCCGATACCCCACGAGGGGTTTCACCCCCTCGACCCCTGACCAGCGTTCCGCTGGACTAACGTGGCGGTGTGGCGGGCTGGACTCATGTCACCGGCTGGGCTTCGAGGGACTTCGCGCGCGTGGGCGCGTACCGGAGGTCCTGCATCGCAGCCGTGGCTGCGACCGCCCCGTCGGATACCGCCGTGACTATCTGGCGCAGCGGCTTTACCCTGAGGTCCCCCGCCGCGTAGACTCGCGTCAGGTTCGTGCGGGTATCCTCCCCAGCCACGACATACCCATCCCGGTTAAGCTCCACCTGCCCCTTCACCAGCGCGGTGTCCGGATCCTCCCCAATCGCCACGAAAACCCCCTCCACCGGCAGCCTCGTCCGCTCCTGGCTCTTCACGCTCTCTATCTCAATGGCCCTCAGCCTCTCCTCACCCTCAAACGCCTTGACCACGTGATCCCATATAATCGTCACCTTCGGATGTTCCCTCAACCTCCTTGCCAGCGCCTCATCCGCCCTGAACTCCCCCCTCCTGTGCACAACCGTTACGTGTTCGCATATCCCCGCCAAGTACAGCGCGTCCTCCGCGGCGGTGTTCCCTCCGCCAACGACCGCGCAATTCTTCCCTTTCATCATAAATCCATCGCACGTCGCGCACCAGCTCACGCCTCTTCCCCTCAACTCCTCCTCGCCGCTCACCCCGGTCTTCCTCGGCCTTGCCCCCATCGCCAGGATCGCGGCCCTCGCCTTTACCGCCATCCCGCCTTCCAGCTCCGCCTCCTTCTCCTCACCCCTCAGCTCCAGCCCCACTACCCCCGCGCTCCTTACAACCAACCCCGCCTTGGCCGCCTGCCGCTCCATGGCCATCGTCAGTTCCGGCCCGCCTATCCCATTATCGAACCCCGGATAATTCTCGACATGATTCGCTGTCGCGGCCTGCCCCCCCATAAACATCCTCTCCAGCAGCACTACCTCCAGCCCCGCCCTGGCAGCGTACAGCCCCGCGCTCAACCCGGCGGGCCCCCCGCCCACTATCATCACGTCGAAACTATCCGCCGGCTTCGCCAACCGCGCCGGCTTCTCCTTGCTCCCTATATACACAGCCATCTATACCAATCCTCCCGGCCGGCGCCCCGCGCCGCGTCGTTCCCCTGATACTGACTAATATATCACGCCATACCCCCGCGTAAACCAAAAACAAAAAATCTCCCCCTCCACACCAACAGCGGAGGGGGCGCAACAACTCAACGCTTGGAGAACTGCGGGGCGCGCCTCGCGGCCTTCAGGCCGTACTTCTTGCGCTCCTTCATCCTCGGATCCCTTGTCAGCAACCCATCCTTCTTCAGCGGCGCCCTTAAATCGGGATCGGCCTTGCACAGCGCCCTGGCCACCCCGTGGCGGATCGCCCCGGCCTGGCCGGACAGCCCCCCGCCCACCACATTGACCAGCACATCGAACCGCGCCAGCATCTCTGTCAGCGTCAGCGGCCTGCGGACGTTCATCTTCAGCGTCTCCAGGCCGAAGTACTGGTCTATATCGCGCTTGTTTATCGTTATCTTCCCCTCGCCGGGAATCAGGCGCACCCGCGCTATCGCTTTCTTGCGGCGGCCGACGGCCTGGTACGATGCCTGCATGTGGGTTCCTCCTGACTTATTCGGACCGTTCTAACTCTAACCCGCGCCATTACAGCGCGAGTATCTCAGGCTTCTGCGCCTCATGCGGATGCTCCGCGCCAGCGTACACCTTCAGCTTACGCGCCATCTGGCGGCCCAGCGGCCCCTTGGGCAGCATGCCCGTTATCGCGCGCCTTACGGCAAACTCCGGCTTAGTGGCCATCAGCTTGCGGTATGGGGTTTCCTTCATGCCGCCCGGATAGCCGGAGTGCTGGTAGTATATCTTCTGGTCCAGCTTCTTCCCGGTCAGCGTAACCTGGTCGGCGTTGATTATGATAACGTGGTCGCCGGTATCGCAGTGCGGCGTGAATATCGGTTTATTCTTGCCGCGCAGTATCGACGCCACCTGGCTGGCGAACCGGCCCAGCACCAGGTTCTTCGCGTCGATTACGTACCACTTGCGCTCCACGCTGGAGGCTTTGGCCATATACGTGTTCAAGACGTTTATCCCCCTTGGATACAGCATCATTGACAGGCTTACCAACGCTCGGACGCTGGTCTACATCCTCGCGCGGTCCGCCAAACCGCTCGCGCGCCGGATCCCGGGGCTAACGAAGTCCGGGCGCACTTCATATTCTAATATATTCCCCCAAAGGTGTCAACCCATAAAATGATCCGCCAGCGCTTTTATTCCCAGCAGGATCAACGCGACGCCGCCCACCCGCTCCGCGTTCTTGCCGAACCGCTCGCCGAAGCGCCGCCCGATCCACACCCCCGCGCCCGTAATCACGAAGGTTATACAGCCTATCAGCGCCGCCGGCAGCGCTATGCCCACCCTGCGGAACGCCAGCGTCATCCCGACCGCCGACGCGTCTATGGCTGTCGCCACGGCCAGCGGGAACATCACCGCCGCCCTGAGGCCGCTCTCCCCCGACGCGCTGTCCTTACCCGCGCCGTCATTGTCCCCGTCGCCGCGGTATGACTCCTGGAGCGCCTTATACCCTATCGCCACCAGTATCAGCATGACTATCCAGTGGTCGAAACTATCCACCAGGCTGCCGAACAACGCGCCCAGGAAGAACCCCAGCACGGGCATCAACGCCTGGAACCCGCCGAACCACAGCCCCACCGTCACCGACTGCCCCAGCCGATAGCCCGGCATCTCTACCCCCTTGCATACCGCGACCGCGAACGCGTCCATCGACACAGCCGCCGCCAGGACCACTATCTCCCATATCGGCATACGCGGGTTACAGCAGCCAGATATTCTTCGTGGAACCCTTTAGCTTCAGCAGGGCCTCCACGAAGAAACAATCACCATAAACCATCTTGATATGCCACGACGACCGGTCCTCATACGAGCCCGAGCACAGCCTCAGTATGCCCGGCTCGTCCATGGTCCAGTCGCCGCAATGGTCGGCCATCGCCTTTACCATGTTGAGCGCGGCGTCCCGGTACGCTTCCGAGCGCTCGGGAACCAGCGCGGCCAGTTCCAGCAGGCCGCTCGCCGCTATCGCGCCCGCGCAGTTGTCCTTGGCGAAAGGCTGTTCCGGCTGCTCGAAGTCTATATTCGGGATCCACTCCGGCGTGATCCGCTCGAGGAACCTGTCCGCTACTCGCCGCGCCGTCTCCAGATACGAATCCTTGCCCGTCCATAAATAGCTCAGCGTGAAGCCGTACAACGCCCACGCCTGGCCGCGCGTCCAGCTGCTGCCCGGCGCGTACCCTTGTCCGCGCGGCGTATCCAATACCGCGTCGGTCTCCGGATCGAATATGACGATGTGGTGGCTCGACGCGTCCGGGCGGATGAAGTGTTGTATCGTGTGGTCCGCGTGCCTCTGCGCGATCAGCCGGAAGCGCGGGTCGCCCGTCTCGCGCGAGGCCCAGTACAGCAGCGGCAGGTTCATCATCGTGTCGATGATCGACCAGCCGGCGCGGTCGCCGTTCCACGCGCGGATGAACCCGTTCGGGTTGAACCGCCCCGCCAACATGTACGCGGCGAACAGCGTCCGGCGCAGGCTTTTGGGGTTTTTTGTCAGCGCGTAGCTGACGCCGCTGGATATCTTGAACTGGAAGCCCAGGTCGTGGTGCAGCTCCTCGAACCGTTCCAGCGCGGCGTCCATCATCGCTTCGCCGCGTTCGGCCTCCTGCCGGTATATCGCTTCGCCCGTGCCGATCTCCATCAGCCGCGCCAGCGCGGGCCAGAACCCGTTCGTCCACCATGACGCGCCGTATGGGTTTACCCAGCGCCCGTCCTTCGCCGTATACGGTATAACGTCCAGCTCGCGCGCCTTCTCGACACAGTAGGGCATCTTGGCCGTGACCTTGTCCCACACCTCGCCCAGCCACGCGGGCGATACCGATGTTGACATAACGATTCCTCCCTGATTTGCCGGATTAGGGTATTATATCATCGACTGGCGGCTGGGGCAAGGCTGGAGCCGCGGGTTCGCGCTAGAGTGACAATTGACAGGCGCGCAGGATTTTGGTATGATCGTTATATCAAGGAGGGCGTCATGAGTGCTGACGAATCGCTGGACCTGAAACGCGCGTTCAAGGCTAGTTTCTTCGCGTCGCTGTTCAACGATAAGGAGCGCGGTCTGGAGCTGGTCAACGCAGTCATGGATAAAAACTATCCGCCGGATACCGAGGTCACGATCGAGACGCTGTCCGACGTAATCTTTATGGGTATCCAGAACGATCTCGCGTTGTTGGTTGGCAACACCGTGTTGTTCTT
>JAISWI010000025.1 GCA_031270865.1 Oscillospiraceae bacterium | reverse complement strand
GGGTTCCACCTGTTCCCATACCGAACACAGCAGTTAAGCCTCTTCGCGCCGAACGTACTTGGCGGGTAACTGCCCGGGAGATTAGGTCGCTGCCGGATCCTACTTTCCGCCGCTCCTTGATAGCAAGGAGCGGCGGCTTTTTATCAATGTTACACAGAGTCCGCTAGTTTCCATCTGCGAAGGTCCGGCAGCTGCGCCCGCAGGAAGCCCCTCGCGTCCTCAAGCGGCATATGCATGTGCGGTGCCGCCGCGTTGATGACCTCCTCCATCGTCGAGTACTGGTGAACCCCGTCAACGCTGCACCACTTGCAGTATTCATCGTTGACCGAGCCGTCGCTGTCGCGGCTTAGGACGCCCTCATCCTCAAGCGGCATCCCGCAAACCTGGCATACCATGTTGCGCGGCTGCCCCAGCAGCGTGTTGATCGATACCCCGAACACCTTCGACATCAGTTTGAGCGTATCGGTGCTGGGCACGGTCTCGCCCGTTTCCCAGCGGCTGACGGCCTGCCGCGTCACCAGCAGCTTCGCCGCCAGCTCGTCCTGCGTGAGGTTTTGCCTGGCGCGGAACGACTGCAGCGCTTCACGCGTTTCCATTTGACAACACATCCTTTCCCTGATATTATAAATCTTGCCCGGCGGGTTTGGAAAGCAACCAATGGTTTCCCCCGAATCCGGTCAATGTCGAAACGGAGGTGTTCCGCATGAGAACAACGAGCATGACGGCGTCCGCTGTCCGCACCTTAAACAACAAATACTTGTTGGAGGCTCTATGCGCAAGGACACCTCACGCTTTAAGCTGTTTGTTTCGTATTACGCTCCGTACAGGCTGACCTTCACCCTCGACGCGGTCTGCGCGGTTTTCGCGAACGCGTTGGCGCTGGTATTCCCGCTGTGCGTCCGCTCCGTCACCGACACGCTGCTGTCCCCGCAAAGCGCGTCGGCCGTTACCCCCATCCTCCGGATGGGCCTGATTATGTTGGGCGTTATCGCGCTGAAGTGCGTTTGCGTCCTGTATAGCGACTGGCAAGGCCACGCGATGGGCGCGAGGATGGAGGGCGACATGCGCCGCGACCTCTTCGCGCGGCTGCAAAGGCTGCCAGTCGCGTTCTTCGACCGCGAGAAGACCGGCGCGTTGATGTCGCGCGTCACCAGCGACCTGCTCAACCTCGCGGAGATCCAGCACCACGGCCCGGAAGACCTGCTAAGTTATACAGTAATACTGATCGGCGCGGCGGCGATCATGCTGCGCATGAGTGTCCCGTTGACGCTCGCGCTGCTGAGCATCCTCGCGGCGACCGCCGCCTACGCGCTCTGGCAGTCCCGGAAACTGCGCGAGGTAAGCCGCGCCAGCCGCGAGAAGATCGCGGAGTTGGGCTCAGGCATCGAGGACGCGCTCAGCGGCATTCGCGACGCCAAGGCATTCGCGGCGGAGGCGTCTGAAGCCGAGCGCTTCAACCGCGCCAGCCGCGAGTATACCCAAAGCCGCGTCGCCATCTACAAGCGTGAAGCTTATTACTACACAATCATAAGCGAGCTGTTCGCGCCGCTGCTGACCGTGACCGCGCTGGCGGGCGGCGCGTTCCTGATCGCGCGGGGGCGCATGCGCGTGTCCGACCTGATCGCCTTCCTGATTTACGTCGGGTACTTCGCGACGCCCATGCTCAGCATCAGCCGCCTGATCCAGATGACGCAATCGGGCCTGACCGGGTTCCGGCGGTTCGCGGAGATTATCGAGACCCCGGCGGAACCCGCCGGCGGCTTGGCGCTGCCCGAAAACATCCAGGGGCGCGTAGAGTTCCAGGACGTGCGCTTCAAGTACGGCGAGGGGCTGCGCGATGTGCTAAGCTCCGTGTCGTTCACGGCGCTCCCGGGCGAGACCGTCGCGCTGGTTGGCGCGTCGGGCGCGGGCAAGACGACGATCGCCTCCCTGATACCGCGCTTCTACGAGCCGGACGCCGGGCGGATACTCATCGACGGCATGGACGCGCGTAGTCTGTCGCTGGAAAGCCTGCGCCGCGCGGTCGGCTATGTCCGACAGGATACCAATATGTTCCTTGGCACGGTTTTCCAGAATATCGAGTTCGGCAGGCCGGGCGCGTCGCGCGCTGATATCATCGAGGCCGCCAAACGCTCCGCCGCGCATGGGTTCATCATGGCTTTGCCGAACGGGTACGACACCTTCATCGGCCAGCGCGGGGTAAAACTGTCCGGCGGCCAGCGCCAGAGGATCGCGCTGGCGCGGCTGTTCCTAAAGGATCCACGGATCATCATACTGGATGAGGCGACCTCCGCGCTGGATCTGGCGACGGACCGCGAGGTCCGCGACGCGCTGGAGGCGTTCGCGTCGGAGGGACGCAGGACGACGCTGGTCATCGCGCACCGGATGGAGTCCGTCAAGCGGGCGGACAGGGTCCTGCGCCTAACGGACAGCGGCGCGGTCGAGGAAGGATAAGGAGGCGGAGCGTGGACAGGGAGTTTATCTTCAGGCATTGGTATGCCGACATGTACGAGCGCTTCGAGAACCAGACGGACGACGTCGAGTTCCTGCTGGAACATTTGGGGGAACACGCTCCAGGCGCGACGCTGAACATCCTTGAGGCCGCGTGCGGCGGCGGGAGGCTGGCCGTCCCCCTCGCGAAGGCCGGGCACAGTGTGACGGGCTTCGACGCGGATGAGCGCATGCTGCTCAAATGCGTCAACAGGTCGCGCGGTCTTGCCAACCTGCGCGTGTACCGCGCCGACGGCGTTACAACCGATTGGGGAAGCGGCTATGACCTGGTTGTGCTCGGCGGGAACATCCTGATAAACATCCGGACGGATAATGATTATGAACAAGCGCAGCGGCTGTTCATCGGCAAAGCGGCCAAGGCCCTGCGCGTCGGCGGCCACGCGTGGCTTGACTTCGACCTGTACGCGGACCCGGCGGCCGTGTTCGGCGGACTGCGCGAGAGCTCATACTTTGCCGGAACGGACGATCTGGGGAACTCCGGGCGCTCGGTCAGCTACGGCGGCGTTTATAATCCTGTAACAAGGATATGCGCCGGGACAAACCATATCGAGCTTACGCTGAACACTGGCGAGAGGCTGGTCAGGCCGGAGGTCTGGCGCAAGCACATCCCTACGCGGGAACAGGTGTTCGGCTGGCTGGGCGAGGCGGGGTTGGCCGTCGAGCGGACATACAAGAACCTTACCGCCGCGCCGCTGCCCAACCCGCTGGACGAGGATTGCCGCCGCGCGACGATCTGGGCTAGGAAGATATAACCGCGCCAAGGGGACGCTGGCGCTTCGGAGCCAGCGTTCCCGCTCTCGCGCTGCCGCGCGTGATCCGTTATAATAACAGCATGGCGCGTGAAGCCAACGCCGTCGGCTAGGCGGCGGTAACAGCCGCCATCGCTGCGGCTGCCGCGGTGGTATTCTCGTCCAGAAGCCGCAATCGGAAGCTTACCAAACGTCTGGTCGACGCTTGGGGCAGCCCGGTGTCCGTCTACGCTCTTACCGAAGATGAGACAGCAGGCTTCTGGACGGCGCAAGCGGCACGGGCAGCGCTATCAAACTGCCGGCGTTGATGGATTTCCCCGCGCGCGCCGTGTCGGGCGCTGAGGGCGCGGTCAGGCGCTTTACCGAAACGGGCGTATGGCGGTAAAAAATTATTTATAACCCCTTGACAATCGCGCGTGTCAATGCTACAATACCCCTATGCTATAAATCTAAACCTTCGAGGCGAGAGTAAAGCCCGGTTAGCGCCTTCAGAGAGCGCGGTATGGTGGAAACGCGCGGAGTGCGGCCTGGCATAATGGTTCGCTGAGGGCGAAGGGAAACGGATCGGGTTCGCCCGCGCCGGAGTATCGGAGACGTTAGTCCGCGTTAAGGACGGGGAATGTGTTGGCATTCTCGCTGAGCGGCGCAGGGTTCGCTATCGCTCCCGTTATAGGGATTGGCGGCGGGTCGGCGTTACAAAGGTGGTACCGCGGTGCATCCGCCCTTTGGAGGGGACGGGTGTTTTTTTATGCGGCTCGGCTCGGCCAGCGTATCGCCAATGGGCGCATCCCCCACAATATTACGGGGCATAGTCCCCAAAAGGAGCGTCCGACTATGCAGAATACCCCAAATGCCCCCGGGGAATCCAGCAAGCGTTTCGTGCCCCAGACCCAGCGCGGCGGATTGCAGAACATCCGCAACCTGATCCTGCTGGGCGCGCTGCTGGCAGCCGGGATCGTGCTCAAGGCTGTCAACCCGGTCAACGTGTCCGGCATGAAGCCCAACTTCGTCATCGCGATGTACTGCCTGTCGATCATGCTGATCGAGCCGACGCTGGCCGAGGGGCTGATCATCGGCTTACTGGCTGGGGTGATCTGCCAGTTTTTCCCGGGCACGCTATACATCAATATCGTCAGCGAGGCGATAGGCGCGGGCGTGATGGTCCTGCTTATGCGCCTGCCGATGAAGGTCAAGGGGTTCGACCTGCATCCGATCGCCGCGACGTTCCTGTCCACACTGTGCTCGGGGTTCTCGTTCATCGCCGCGCTTAACGTGATACTGTTCGCCGGCGCGGACGTCAACGCGGTCGCGCTGGGCGCGTTCCTGTCGATCATATTCGGCACCGCCGCCATCAACGCGGTGATAGTCCAGGCGTTGGCCGTGCCGCTGAGACTGGCGCTCAACGCCCGCAAGGGTTAATCGCGTGGACAGCTTGATACTGCTGGAAGGCGTGTCGTTTCGTTATGAGGGCGCGGGCAGCCGCGCCCTGGACGATGTGCGGCTGTCGATCGCGCCGGGCGAGTTCGTCGGCGTGATCGGTCCCGCCGGGGCTGGCAAGACGACGCTTGCGCATACGCTGTCCGGCGTTGTGCCGCACGTCAGGCGCGGCGACTTCTACGGCTCTGCGCGTGTCGCCGGGCTGGATACTGTTACCGCCTCCGTCGTGGAATTATCGAAAACGGTCGGCTGCGTGTTCCAGGACGTGGAGTCGCAGTTCGTCACGACGATGGTCGAGGATGAGGTGCTCTTCGCGCTGGAGAATTTCGATGTCCCGCGCGACGAGATACCCGCGAGGGTTGATCGCGCGTTGGCCGACCTCAATATTACCGACCTTCGCTCGCGCGGCATATCCACGCTCAGCGGCGGGCAGAAGCAGAAGGTCGCGCTGGCCGCGGCGCTGGCTCTCGCGCCTAGCGCGCTCGTGCTGGATGAGGCCACGGGCGAGTTGGATCCCGCGTCGTCTGTGCAGGTGTTCGGGCTGCTCAGCCAGCTCCGGCGCGAGCGCGGCACGACGATAATCGTTATAGAGCAGAAGATAATGCTGCTGTGCGCGTACGCGGACCGCCTGCTCGTGATGGACCAGGGGCGCGTAGTGATCGACGGGCCTGTGCGCCGGACGCTTGAGCAGCCCGACCGCCTGCTGTCGCTGGGCGTGAACTGCCCGCGCGTGACGACGCTGGCCGCGAGGCTCCGCGAAAAGGAACTCTACCACGGCCCGCCGCCCATCAACCTGGACGAGGCGGAGACCATGGTTCGGGAGGCGATGGCGTGATACGGCTGGAGAATGTGTCCTACGCTATCGAATCGCGCGAGTTGGTCAGCGGCGTAAGCCTTCGCGTCGGCGCGGGCGAGTTCGCGGCGCTGGCCGGCGAGAACGGCGCGGGCAAGACCACATTGCTGAAATTGGTCATGGGCTTGATTAAGCCGACGGGCGGGGATATATTAGTAGGAGGCGCCTCCACGCGCGGCCTTCGGGTCAGCGTGATGGCGCGGACTGTCGGCTACTTGTTCCAGAACCCGGACCGCCAGCTGTTCGGCGCGACGGTGCGGCAGGAACTGGCGTTCGGGCTGGACTTCCTGGGCGTGGCGAAGGACGAGGCCGACAGGCGCGTCGGCGAGACGCTGGACCTGCTCAAACTGGATCCCGACCGCGCCCCGACCTCGCTTAGCCGCGGCGAGCGTCAGCGGGTCGCGCTGGCAAGCCTGTTTGTCAGGCGCCCCAGGATACTCCTGCTGGACGAGCCGACGACGGGCCTGGACTACCGCGAGTGCGTCCAGATGATGGAGACGGTCTCGCGCCTGAACCGCGAGGACGGCGTGACCGTGCTGATGGTTACCCATGACATGGAGGTCGCGCTGGACTTCGCGCCGCGCATGCTGGCGCTTAGCGGGGGGAAACTCCTGGCGGACGGGCCTACGCGCGGGTTGATGCGCGACGAGGCGCTGCTCAAGCGGGCGTCGCTGGTCCCAGCGCAGATGGTCGCGCTGGCGCGGAGGCTGGGCATCGCGCCGGGCGAGGCTGACGACGCGCTGTCGCTGGCGGCGTGGGTTGAGCGGCGCGCGGGAGTAAACGCGAAGGGAGGCATGCCGGATGCAGGGCGTCCTTGAATACCAGGGCGGCGGCACGGTCCTACATCGCGCCCACCCGCTGGTTAAGCTCGCGCTGGCGGCTGTGGTGTGCGTCGGGGGATTCGTCACGCGGTCGCTGCTGGTGAATCTCGCGCTGCTGGCGCTGTCTATCTGCGGCGGGTTCGCGCTGGGTCTGGGGGGCAAGGTTAAGTCCTCGCTCAAGGGCGCGGGTTCGCTGTGCCTGTTCCTGTTCGTTGTACAGCTGCCGTTTGTCCGGGCGGGGCGGACGCTGGTACCGCTGCCGTTCGGGTTGGGGATCACCGACGAGGGCCTGCGGTTCTGCGCGCGGTTCGCGGCGCGGCTGCTGGGCGCGACGCTGCCGCTTGTGTTGATGCTGGGCGTGACGCGTCTAAGCGATTTAACTAATACCCTCGTCGCGCAGCTGGGCATTCCGTACCGCTACGCGTTCGTCGTGACCACCGCGATACGGTTCATACCCGTGCTGTTCGTCGAGATGCGCGACGTGATCGAGGCGCAGACCGCGCGGGGCGTGGAGCTTGACGGCTCGTTCACGCGCAAGATCAAGCTGATACCGCCGCTGTGCGTGCCGCTGCTGGTCTCGTGCGCGCAGCGGATGGAGAACAACGCGCTTGCCGCCGAGCTGCGCGGGTTCTATCTGAGGAAGCGCGGCAGCGGTTACCGGAGATACCCGCTGACCGGGTCGGACGCGCTACTGCTGGCCGTGTGCGGGTTGGTCGCGGCTGCCGCTATAATAACGTAAGTAGGTGCGCTATGTCTGGGAAAATGTTACTGATGGGCAACGAGGCCATCGCGTATGGCGCGGTTGACGCTGGCGTGTCATTCGTCAGCGGGTACCCCGGCACGCCGTCCACCGAGGCGCTGGAGGCCGTCGCGCGGCTGAAACCGCCGGGCGCGCATGTCGAATGGTCGGTCAACGAGAAGGCCGCGCTCGAGACCGCGGCTGGCGCGGCGTACGCCGGGGCGCGGGCGCTCGTGACGATGAAGCAGGTCGGGCTGAACGTGGCCAGCGACCCTCTGATGAGCCTGAACTACGTCGGGGTGAAGGGCGGGCTGGTCATACTGTCGGCGGACGATCCCGGCCCGATATCCTCCCAGACAGAGCAGGATACGCGGCGGTTCGCGCAGTTCGCGCGGCTGCCGGTGCTGGACCCGTCCTCGCCCGAAGAGGCGTACGCGATGGCCCGCGCCGCGTTCGCGCTGTCGGAGCGGTTCCGCGTTCCCGTACTGCTTCGCCCGACAACGCGCGTATGCCACGCGTGCTCGGTTGTCGAGCGGATGAAGCCGGAGCCGCTGGTTAAGCCGTCGGGGTTCGTGAAGGGCAAGGAATGGGTTATATTCCCAAGATTGTCGTTCGAGGCGAAGAAGCGGCTGGTCGCGCGTGAGCCGGAGCTGGCTGACGCGCAGCGGCCGTTCAATTTTATCGAGGAGACGCGCGGCGACCTGCCCGCGAGGATCGGCATAGCGTGCGGGGGAATCGGCGCGGCGTACGCGCGTGAGGCCGCGCTGAGCCTGGGGCTGCGGTGCAGGATATTGAAGGTTGGCGCGTCTAACCCGTTCCCGGAGGCGTTGGCGGTCGAATTCATCAATGGGTTGGACTGCGTTCTCGCGGTCGAGGAGCTTGACCCGGTCATCGAGGATGGGTTAAGGCCGTTGATGGATGGAGTGGCGCTGCGCGGGAAGCGCGACGGGAGCATGCCCATCGCGGGTGAGCTGAGCGCGGCGATCATTGAGGACGCGTTGCGGGTGATGGTTCCCGCTCTGTCGCTTGATGGCGGCAAGGATGGAGAACCGCCGCCTCTGTCGTCTTCTGGCGATATATCAACCTGTGGGGGCGACAAGGGGGTTGGGAGCGCGCCGTCCCTTATCGCTGCCGCCGCTCTCCGTCCAACCGAAGCGGTAAGTGGCGAGGAGATGGAGCGGCAGCCACGCCTCCCCCTTGCCGTCCCCATAGGGGGAGATGCCGCTGCGCAGGCAGAGGGGGCTTCCCCAAACGCGGCGGCAGACGAACCCGCGCCCACCCCGCCGATACGTCCGCCAATCCTCTGCGCCGGCTGCCCCCATCGCGCCAGCTTCTACGCGGTAAAACGCGCGGCGAAGGGCCGCAAGGCCATCTTCTGCGGCGATATCGGCTGCTATACGCTGGGCAACGCGCCGCCGCTGGACATGGTCGATACCTGCCTGTGCATGGGAGCGGGCGTGACGATCGCGCAGGGATTGAAGTCCGCCGACCCGGACGCGCATTGCTTCGCGTTCATCGGCGACTCGACGTTCTTCCACTCGGGCATGACGGGCGCGCTCAACGCCGTATACAACCGCGCGGACATGATCATCATCGTGCTGGATAACCGCACAACGGGCATGACCGGACGACAGCCGCATCCCGGGACAGGCGAATCCGCCGTCGGCGAGCCCGCGCCGAAAGCGGATATCGGCGCGATACTGCTCGCGCTGGGAGTAACCTCGGTTCGCCGCGCGAACCCGTTCGACATTGAGGAGGCCATCGAGACCACGCACGAGGCGATGGACGAAACGGGCGTACGCGCGGTTATCTTCGAGGCGCCGTGCATTGCCGTCGCGAAACCAGGCAGACCGATGGCCGTCGACGCGTCGCGGTGCGTGGGCTGCCAAGTATGCGTGAAGGCGCTGGGGTGTCCGGCGTTGTCGTTCATGCCCAGCCCGTACCAGCAGGGACGGATCGCCGCGCGTATCGACGCGTCGATGTGCACGGGGTGTTCCATCTGTTCGCAGATATGCCCGACCGAGTGTATCCAGCCGCTCGACGGGCCGAAGGGAGGCGACACGGCGTGAACTGTTTGTTGTGCGGCGTGGGCGGTCAGGGTACGGTGCTGGCCTCGCGGCTGATCGCGCAATGCGCGATGGACGCCGGGGCGTTCGCCAGGACATCCGAGACGATAGGCATGGCGCAGCGCGGCGGCAGCGTGGTAAGCCATGTCAGGTGGCATGACCACGCCGGGGCGATACCATCGCCGCTGATTCCGCTGGGCGGCGCGGACGCGCTGATAGGCTTCGAGCCGGGCGAGGCTGTGCGGTGCCTGCCATACCTGAAACCCGGTGGCGCGGCGGTGGTAAGCGTCAACGGCGTAACGTCGGCGGTGGCGGCGCTAAGCGGAAACCAGCCCGACGCGGCGGTATTTGTGGATTATCTGCGTAAGGCCGCGCCAAACCTGATATTGCTGGACGGCGCGGAGATCGCGCGGCGGGTCGGATCGGCCAAGACGCTCAACATGGCGCTGCTGGGCGCGGCGGCGCGTCTGCTGGGATTTTCGGTGGAGTCGATGCTGGACGCGCTGCGCAAGCGGTTGAGTCCGCGGCTGGTCGAGTTGAACAGGCTCGCGCTGGAGGAAGGCGCGGCGGCCAGCGGATCGGCGCGAACGGTTAACCCAAAGGAGGGTTCCATATGATTATGTCTGATGAAACGTTATCCGTCATTCGCGAACAGATACGCCGCCTGAAATCCATCCCGGACGGGTTCTACTCGAAACGCTTCGAAGGCGTCGATCCGGACGGTATCCGGACGCGGCGGGACTTCGAGTCGCTGCCGTTCACCGACAAGGACGCGTTGCGCGACGCGTACCCGCTGGGGCTGGCGGCGGTTCCGGCGCGGGAGATCGTGCGCGTGCACTCGTCGTCGGGCACGACGGGCACGCCCGTTATTATACCATACACAAGCCAGGACGTGCTGGACTGGGCGATCATGTTCAGGCGATGCTACGAGATCGCCGGGGTGACGCCGGACGACCGCGTCCACATCACGCCGGGGTATGGGCTGTGGACGGCGGGCATCGGGTTCCAGGCCGGGGCGGAGCTGCTGGGCGCGATGGCCATACCGATGGGGCCGGGGAATACCGAGAAGCAGCTGCAGTTTATGCGGGACCTAGGCTCGACCGTGCTGACGGCGACCAGCTCATACGCGCTGCTGCTCGCCGAGGAGATCGAGCGGCGCGGGATCCGGAGCCAGTTGAGGCTGCGCAAGGCGTTGATCGGGTCGGAGCGTTGGGGCGAGAAGATGCGCGCAAGGATCGCGAACGAGCTGGGCGTGTCGCTCTACGATATCTACGGGTTGACGGAGATATACGGGCCGGGCATCGGGATCAGCTGCGACGCGGAGAACGGGATGCATATGTTCGACGACTTCGTCTACAGCGAGGTGATCGACCCGAAGACGGGCGAAACCGTGGAGGACGGGACGCTAGGCGAGTTGGTCATCACGACGCTAAGGAAGCAGGGCGCGCCGCTGATCCGGTACAGGACGCACGACCTAACGCGGATACTGGGCGGCGGGACGTGCGCGTGTGGGTGCGGGTATCCGCGCATCGACACGATCCTTGGGCGCACGGACGACATGGTGAAGATCAAGGGCGTGAACGTGTTTCCCGGCCAGATCGACGATATGCTGAAGGAGGTTGACGGCGTAAGCAGCGAGTACCAGGTGATGATCGACCATTTCGATGGGCGGGACCGGTTCACGCTGTTCTTCGAGACGGAGCGGATGGATGAGGCGCGGCGGGTATTGGAGCGCGAGGTAGCGGCGACGGCGCGGGCGCGGCTGGGGTTTTCGATAGCGCCGATGGGAGTCTCGCTAGGCGAGCTCCCGCGCAGCGAGAAGAAGAGCGCGCGGATATTCGATAACCGGTATTGAGGATAGTACAGGCAAGCGCAATGCCTGGAGGAACAACTTCCCCTGGCCACGAGGGTCCAGCGTCACGCTGGTCAGGGGGTCAAGGGGGGTGAAACCCCCTTGCGGGGTTTGGGGCAGAGCCCCACGTCCCACCCCTGTCGCCCCTTTAGGGGAGATAAAGGGGGTTTTAGGTCAACCACTCCCTAAATACCAACCCTCGCGAAGCGGTGCGCGTGGTCCAGCACCGCCGCCAGATCGTCGAGACCCGCTCCCACGCGTACTGCGCCGCCCACGCCGACGCGAATACCCCGAACACCGCCGACCCGCTGCCCGTCATCTGCGCCCGGATCGCCCCCAGATGCTCTAGCGTCTGTATAGCCTGCGCTATCTCGGGCCGCTGCAGTATCGCGGCGGGCTGAAGCACGTTCCCCATCGCCGCGCACATGCGCGCCAGCGACCCGTCCCGCGCCGCCCTCACCGCCCGCTCGTTATCCGGACGGCGCGGCGGAACAACCGATTCCCGCGCGTATTCGTCGTACCGCTGGAACATCTCGGGCGTCGACAGTCCCCAGCACGGCTGCGCTATCACCAGGTACGCGGGGCGGTTGACCGGCAGCCGCTCCAGCCTCTCGCCGACACCCGTCGCGCGTTGCAGACCACCCGTCAGGCAGAACGGCGTGTCCGCGCCCAACTCAAGCGCGAGCGCGTTGAGCTCCGCCTCCTTCAGCGAGAGCCGCCAGAACCGGTTTAGCCCCGCCAGCGCCGCCGCCGCGTCCGCGCTGCCGCCGCCCATGCCCGCGCCTATGGGTATGCGCTTGGTCAGCGTGATCACGCATCCCGCGCTGACGCTCAGCCGCTCGGCCAGCAGCCGCATCGCGCGCGTGACCAGGTTGTTCTCGTCCGCCGTCACGCGCATCGGGCCATCGACCTGCAGTAAGAGCCCGTCGGCGCGTTCAAACGCCAGCGTGTCATACAGCTCGACCGACTGCATAAGCGTGTCGATCAGGTGGTATCCGTCGCCGCGAACGCCCTCGATGTCCAGTGTCCAGTTGATTTTGCCGCGTGCTTTGACGCGCATGCGCTGGCCTCCCAATAAATATCACCCATTATACCATATTTCGTCCGGGTTGTGGAGGATATTTGTCAAGCGGCATCGAATTTCACCGCCGTATAATAATTTACCGAAGCGAGGATAATTATGCCGCAATACATCGCGCTGCGGGGCTTGCCTTTCACGCCTGACCAGAGCGCCGCGCTGTCCACCATCATCAAGGATGGAGGTTATGAGCCACTAACCATCGATGAGTCCGACCCGGGCGGCGCGTTCCCGTGGAACGACTGCGCCGCTATGTTGGGGATAATTACCAGTGAGCTGATACCGCGCATGCCGAACGCGCGTTGGTTCCAGATGTCGTGGGCTGGCGCGGAGTCGCTGGTCGGCGCGGACTACCCTAACCCCGAAACCATACTGACCAACGCGTCCGGCGCGTACGGCTTCGCAATCGCTGAATACATGCTGGGCGGCGCGTTGATGCTGAGGCATAACCTTCATACTTACGCGCGTATACAGGAACGCCGCGAGTGGACGCGCAGGGGCGTTACCCGTGGGCTGTACCGCTGTACTGTCGTGGTGGTCGGGCTGGGCGACATTGGGCGGCGGTTCGCGCTCTACGCTAAGGCGCTGGGCGCGGCGGTGCTGGGCGTGAGGCGGTCGCCTGGCGAGCCGCCGGAGGGCGTGGATGAGCTCATTCCCTACGCGCGGCTGACCGATGAACTGCCCCGCGCCGATGTGGTCGCGGTGTGTCTGCCCGCCACGCGCGAGACCGCCGGGCTGTTCAACGCCAGCCACATCGGAGCGATGAAGCCGGAGGCCGTGTTCATCAACGCTGGGCGCGGCAGTACGGTCGACGAGGCCGCGCTGACCCGCGCGTTGCAAAGCGGCGCTATCGCTGGCGCGATGCTCGACGTAACGGCGGTGGAGCCGCTGCCGCTGGACAGCCCGCTGTGGTCGCTGGACAACGTGGTAATTACGCCGCACGTGTCCGGGCGTGTCGACGATCCGACAAACGTCACGCTTATATATGATATTTTCGAGGATAACCTGCGCCGGTTCTGCGCCGGGCAGCCGCTGAGACATGTTGTAGATAGGAAATTAGGGTATTGACCCGCGCGCTGGCGTGTTTTACTGAATTGGGGAGGCGTTTATGCCAAGTGTTGGTACGGTTGTAGTCGCTTTGGTAATCCTGCTGATAGCGGGTTTGGCCGCGCGCTCGGTTGTCAAGCGCCAGCGCGGGGGCGGCTGCCCCGGATGCGATAAGTGTGGGGGCTGCCCGCAATCCCCGCAGGACCGGGGTAAGTCCGAATAGTTATGGTTCATTGAGATTAACTCATTGAGGATAACCCCGCCGCCGGCGTGTCTCAACGCGGGACGGCTGTGCGCTGGAATACCTCAACCGCGCTGGCTGGCAGGTCCATCAGCGTCTGGACCGCGCGTATCAATTCAAGTCGGACGCGCACGTCCCCGGCTCCGTCCGCGACGACGACCACGCCGACCGCTTGCTGCGCGTTGGTACTGGACACCCCGCCCAGCCAATCCACCGACGACGACGCGGCGGACGACGCTTCGTAAATCATAACTTCCACCGTGCCCGCGCCGTCTATGCTGGACAGTATCGACGAGAGCCGCGACTCCAACGCGCTGCCAGACGACGCGCCGGACGATCCGCCGACGGCACCGCCGAAGTCCGATAGCAGGATACTCCCGGCGATGCCGATCAGCACGACCAGCGCGATCCACTCCAGCCCCTTGAACTTCTTGAGCCGTGAACGCCAGGAGGCGACAGCCGTCTTCGAACTCATGAACCGCTCCCCACCATCGTCTCCAGAATCTGAGTCATCATCTGGTCCGTCTGGGCGCCGCCTAAGAATAACGCCGATATCGGGCGCAGCAGCGCCCACATCATCACCAGGCCGCATACCAATCGCGCGTATTTGCGCATGTTCCCCGCCGGGAGCAGCCAGTCGATCAGCGTTATACACAGTGTCAGCGCCGTCAGGTTCCGGAGCATAGCCGCGAATCCATCCCACACGCGCCCGCCTCCTTTGTGCGTTTACCTTAACATAACGGTCAGATTGCCCACGAGCAGCAGCTGCGCCACCAGCAGGAAGAACATGGCGGATACCGCCAGCAGCACCGTGAACAGCATCGTCACCGAGCCCGCGAAGTCGCCCAGAAGGTCTACTATCGCGCCGTCGGCGATGGGTTCAAGCACAGCCGCGCAGAACCGGAACACCAGCGCCGCGCCCAGCGCCTGCGCCAGCGGGCCGACGCAGTACGCCGCGAGCAGGGCCAGCCCTGTTATCCCAAGCGCGTTCTTGACCAGCAGCGAGCACGCGATCAGCGTATCCATCGTGTCCGCCATCATCCCTCCGACGATCGGGACGAAGTTGTCTATCGCGTATTTGGCTGTGCGCATCGTCACACCGTCGAACGCCGCCGCGCCCATGCCCTGCACTGCCATTACCCCTATGAATACCGTAAAACATATCCCCAGCGACCAGTTTGCCACAGTCTTGAGCAGCGAGCGCAGGCGGGTTAGCCCCACGTTCGGGGATATGTGGGTCAGGATGGTGACCAGCGCGGCGGCCAGCGCGAATGACAGCGTAACCCGCTGGACCATCGCGGTCATGGTGCCCGACGCGGCGACGACCGCCGGTTGGAAGAACGCGGAGGAGGCCGTGCCGCCAACGGCTGCCAGCAGCGTCAGCAACAGCGGGAACAGCGCCTGCATCCCGGAAGCGATGCCGTCCACGACCGAGCGCGCGCGCGACAGCTGCGTCAGGAAGAACCGCGCGGCGATCAGCGAGACGAGCGCGTATCCGACGAACTGGCACGCCTGGGAGACCGAATCGTTCTCGAACGCCGCCCGCATCCGGCTTAGTATCGCGCATAGGAGGGCAGGGACTATCAGTTGAATGACCAGCCCCGCGTTGCTTCGGACGGATTGGAACAGCGCCTGGAGGATGCGGTCCAGCGCGGTCGCGCCGTCCAGGACCCGCTCGCCCCGGATCACGCGCAGGATGGTATCGCGGACGCTGATACTCTGTGACGGCTCTAGCATCGAGTCCGCCACGCGCTGCCACGCGCTCAGGTCGAACGTGTCAAGGAGGGATTCCGCCTGTGACTGGATGGTGGCGGCGGCTGGGGGTTCGGGCGTTTGCGCGGGCATCGCTTCCGGTTCGGCTAGCGCTAGCCCGCCCAGCGTGAGCAGCACGCACAGCGCGGCGGCGATCCTCATAGGCTGCCCCCCGGCACCAGCGCGAGCATCATCCGCATCAGCGACACGAGCACCGGTATCGCCAGCGTCAGCACGAGCAGCCGCCCGCCCAGCTCAACCTTCGAGGCTATGCCGGCCTCGCCCGCGTCGCGGCATAGCTGGCCCGCGAACTCGGTCAGGTATGATATCCCGACCACGCGCACAAGCAGCCAGACCGTGCCGTCGGGCATATTCGACATGCCGGCCAGGGCGCGGAGCACGTCGAGCGCGCCGGAAAGCTTTCCCGATAGGAAAAGTATCAGGCTGACGCCCGCCGCCAGCGAGAGCACAATCGCCAGCTCGGGCCGCTGGCCGCGGATCGCGACCGTCAGAAGCGCGGCTGTTACGCCGAATCCTACCAGCGCCATAACATCCATCTTGCGTAATCCTTCGCGGTTACAGCACGAACATGCTGCGCACCGTCGTGAACAGCTGGCTTATCAGGTTGACCACCATCAATAGGACGATGACCAGCCCGGCCAGTGTCGTCAGCATGGCCATATCCTCGCGGCCCGTGCGCGTGAGCACCTGCCCCAGCACGGCCACCAGTATGCCGATGCCCGCGATCTTGAATATCAGGTCAACGTTCATGGGTATCCTCCTGCTATATTAGCTGCGCGGGAAGGGCAACCACCCGCGTCGGCATGGAAGCCCACGCCGCGTCACCCCATCAGGCATAAGAACAGCGCCAGCCCACCCAACAGGCCTAGCGATACGTACAGCCGCTTCTGCCGGGAGGTCTTGTCGGCGGCGCGGGCAGCCATCGACGCCATCGACGCCCGCGCCGAATCCAGCCGGGCGCACTGCTGGGGCCGGGCTACCGCGCCCAGCCCGCGCACCAACGGCAGCAGCGCGGCGGCGTCGGACGCGTCCATATCGCGGAACGCGCTGTCAGCGTCGAGCGCGTCCACGAACGGGAGTGAGCGGTCGCGGCGCATCATCCCAACGGCATCCGATATGGCGCGGGCCAGCCGCGCGTCGCCGGGCGTATCCTCCGAAACCGCGCGGGAAAGCACGTCGGGCAGCGGATCGTCGACGTAACTTAGCTGCGCCGCCAGTCCGTCCAGCAGGCGAAGCCAGGCCGCTATCGCCTCCTCGCGGCGGACCAGCCGCCGCGCCATGCGCATCCCCATCATCGCGCAGCCCCCGGCCGCCGCGCCAGCGAACGCCAGACGCGCCATGTTCATACAGGTCCAGGCTCCGGCGCTGGCGGCGGCTCCATCATCGGAATCTGGTACAGTACGCCGAACGCGCCGTTCCACGCCTTGACCAGCTGCCCGCCCGGCCCCAGCTGGACATATCTTTCGAATGAGCGCTGGCGCAGCAGAGCGCCTGTGATCGGACGCTGCATCAGTTCCTCCATGCTGCCCGCGTGGGCGCTGACCACCACCGCCGCGCCGCACCTTGACGCCTCGGCAATGGCCTCCGCGTCCATCGGCTTGCCGATCTCGTCGGTGATAAGTATGTCCGGGGAGAACACGCGCAGCATTAGTATCATGCCCTCGGCCTTCGGACACGCGTCCAGCACGTCAGTCGACGGGCCGACATCCAGTTGGGGTATACCCTGGCGGCACGCGGCGATCTCGCTGCGCTCATCCACGACGCCTACCTGGAATCCGCTTAGCGCGTGTTGGCGGGCGATGTCGCGCAGCATGGTGGTCTTGCCGCAGCCCGGCGCGGAGAATATCAGCGAGTTCAGCGGCCTGCCGTCCTCGGTGATCAGCGGCATGACCGCGTCCGCGCAGCCGGGCACGGGCCGCGCGATCCTGAGCGCGACGGATGAAAAATCCTGGATGTGGTGGGCCTTGCCGTCCTCCAGCACGACCCTGCCGCATAGTCCCGCGCGGTGTCCGCCCGGTAACGTGACGTAACCGCCGCGCAGTTCCTCGGCCCGCGCGTACATTGAGTGGCCCAGCAGCGTCTGCGCGAACTGCTTAATATCTTCGCCAGAGGGTATCCACCTGCCGGAACGCATGTGGTCGAATCGGTCGACGCGCTCATGTCCGGCCATGATCAGCGCGGGCTGCTCGGCGCGAAGGCGTATCTCGGTGACGCGGGCGGCGTCAGCCTTGCCCATGAGGTTAACCATCGCGCGAAGCGGCGCGGGCAGGTACGCGTCCAGCGTCGCCCGCCAATCCGATTGGGTCTGCCTATCCAACTGTGCCGTCTGCCGCATTGCGCCGCCTCCTGACTAATGTGGGTTATGGTATCGCGCGATTTACAACCCATCGTATGCGCGGGGCCAAGCCCTCATCACTGAATCCCTGGCTGTCGGGGAGTTGTTCACTCAAAGAGCAAGATTCCAAGGGCGCGGTATGTCTCCGCGTCTACAAGCCCGGTGGGTGGCAGTCCATGCTCAAGCTTGAACTGGATCAACGCGCGGCGGGTGCCCGGCCCGAACGTGCCGTCCAGCCCGGCGGGATCGTATCCCAGCGCAAGCAGCCGCCGCTGGACCGCGCGGACCTGCGAGCCTCGGTCATCGAAGGTTAGCGTTTTGAGGGAATCGCCCAGCTCACCGTAGGGGCCGGACTCGATTATGACGGGCGTGCCGATATAAACGCGCTTGTAGAGATCCTCCGCGTCAATGTTGCGGAGGCGCACGCAGCCATGGGAAGCGTGACTGCCGATCGAGCCAGGGTTGTTCGTGCCGTGTATGCCGTAAACTCCCCAGGGGACCGACAAGCCAAGGAAGCGCGTGCCCATGTCGGAGTTTTTGGGTATGTAACGTTTATTGATGTAGAATGTGCCAAGCGGCGTGGGCATGCCGTACGCGCCAAGAGCGACAGGATAACGCCTGACGAGCGAGCCGCCCTCGTAGAGCGAAAGCGTGAGGGCGCGAGCGTCAATGATGATCAAGGAGCGGTCACGAGACGAGGCGGGTAAGGCGGCGGGCCAGCGGATATAGACCGCCACCGCGACGCAAAGCGCGGCGGCCGCCGCTATCCCGATTTGCAGTAATCTGCGCCGCATACACGCCTCCGTCGTCACGATGGTGTCCTGTGTATATTGTATGCGCGGTTTTCTCGCGGCATTAGTGTAAATTATAGTTGATATGATGTCTGGTATATGATATAATGTGTCCGGAGGTGGACTGCATGGCAAAGAACCTGAAGCTGAAAGCAGCCCGCGCCGCCAAAGATATGAGCCAGCTGGCGTTAGCGGGAGCGGTGGGCGTGACGCGCCAAACAATCAACGCGATCGAGATGGGCGAGTATAACCCGACGATCCGCTTGTGCCGGGCAATATGCCGGACACTAGGGAAGACGCTGGATGAATTGTTTTGGGAGGAGGCGCAATAATGGATCAAGGGAATCGGTTCTCGCGGCTGTTCGGGAAGAACGGGTTGGACGAACGGCAGGCTTATTTGGCGGGGCGGATGTATAAACATATTGTCGTTTACCTGGGTTCGCTGATGATATTGAACGGTCTGCTGGCGGATAACGGGGTAATTTGGGCGGACGGGTTCATGACAAACGCGCTTTCGCTATACGCGGCATGCGCGGCGGGGATTGTTGAAAAGGCATTCCGAGGGATTATCGATTACGGTAAAAAGGCGACGAAGAGGCTGGTAGCGCTGGTGGGCGCTGCAGCGGTGGTTATGTTGTTGTATGCGTTGAGGACAGGGTGGGACGGCGGGCGGTTTGTTGAGGATGGGATGCTGAGCGGTTCGGGCGGGGTGCTGGTGATTGGTATACTGATGTGCGCAGTGGAGGCGTGTCTGCTGCTTCGGTGGCGCGTCGAGGCGAAACGCCGGGAGGCGTAGCGGGGCATGGAGGAACAACCTACCCTGGCCACGAGGGTCCAGCGTCACGCTGGTCAGGGGGTCAAGGGGGGTGAAACCCCCTTGCGGGG
>JAISWI010000021.1 GCA_031270865.1 Oscillospiraceae bacterium | reverse complement strand
GGGTTCCACCTGTTCCCATACCGAACACAGCAGTTAAGCCTCTTCGCGCCGAACGTACTTGGCGGGTAACTGCCCGGGAGATTAGGTCGCTGCCGGATCCTACTTTCCGCCGCTCCTTGGTAACAAGGAGCGGCGACTTTCATTTGGAGTTGATGTATGATCATATAACGGTGATAACAACGTCACCAGTTCCACTTTCGCACAACAGGCAGGAAGATCGACTCGTTATCCACCAGCGGCACGGGTACATTCCTGCACGGGCAGTCGGGTGTCGGGTCGATGTTCAACGCGCAGTGTGATTCCGGCTCATGACAGCGCTGCGGGTATATGAAGCGGTTGCGGAACTCGGACGGCCTATCCGCCCATCTCGCGGTGATTGTGGTTCCGTCCGTTACGAATGTATAACGTATTACAGACCAGTCCGTACGCCATCGGCCGCACTCGGCCAGCGGCTCATACAGCGTGAACACCTGTGTCCCGATCACGCTGGTGTCAACGTTGAACGGCGGCACATAGAAATATCCGTCCGGGTCGAGCGGTATAGACCCAAAGACAGTATTCCCGCTCGGGCCGTACAGCGCGAGGACGAATTCCTCCGGAAGGTATGCCGCGCCGTACGTTAACTTCTGAACAGGATCAATCGTCACAAGTTCGCGAGCTTGTGGCGGTAACCTTGCTAACGATTCTAAGTATTCCTGCGTTAATCCATGCGCGTCGTCTAGACCGCGCACGTGTAGGTCATTGCCATCGATAGTTGCGCGGTTGTTATAGAACTCAATGTTATCAATGGTTTTCGTGAAATCCAGCGACGCTCCATCCGCGTTGTATATCGCTCCGCCGCTGCCGTCGGCGTGGTTTCTCGTGAACACCGCTCGCTCGACGACGCAAATCCCCTCGTTGGCGATCGCGCCGCCGTCGCCGCAGCTGCCATTGTTAGAAAAGACGGCGCTATGAACCGACAAAGCGCCGGTATTGTAGACAGCTCCGCCCATATTAGAGTAATTATCGCTAAACAAGCCGCCGTCAATCACGCATGACCCGTGGTTTCGTATTGCTGGCGAGTCCGCGCAAATGGTTTCGTCGTGACTGTTGATCATCAACGCGCCAAACAGAACATCCAGCGCCGCGCCGTCCGCTATGTCGATGATCGCCGACGCGCCAGGATTCCCACCGCCGTCGATGGTGATATGTTTGATCGTGAGCCTCGCGCCGCCGCTCACCTGGATCATATCGCCCGTGACGTCTCCTCTGGTCAAAATACACTGCGACGGCAGTCCGTTCGCCTGTATTATCGGGAGAGATGACAATTCCGTATTGTTGGTTATGTTTAATGTGCTGTCCACGCTGATGTTACTGGCAAGTATTACTAGACCGCCCGTCGCGACCGCCTCGCGAAGCTCGGCTTCGTCGCTGACAAGCTGGCTGCGCGGGTTAGTATCAGGCATGATCACGTCCTCCTCCCGCTTGGGGTATTCCTTCATGCGTTATAATATGTAAAAACCGACGCTCGGTGCTTTTCCGAACGTCGGTTTGTTCTAATCTGGCTTCCAGGTTAGTAATCGCGCCGGTGGGCCTAGCCGCTGTATGCCCGCCGTCTCCGCGTCGATACTGGCTTGCCCAGCACCTCGGCGAATACTACGGAATGCAACAGCGACTGCGGATCCAGCCGAAGCGACAGGCCGGGCAGTTCGGCGCGAACGGTGTACGGCGTCAGCGGCCTGTTGTGTTCGGGATGGGTGTCGCATTCGCCCTCTGTCGATTGGTAATTCATGGAACCCGAGGCGGGTAAGGCGTTCAACCTGACGGGCTCAACCGCGGGCTGCGACGGGACAGACGGTTTGCGCGACTCAATCGACGTAACCAGGTGGTCGAACCACTGCGGCGCGTAGCCTTGCGTCGGGTTCGGCGAGCCCGTTACTGAGATAAGCCGTGTCGGAGTACGCTCACCAAGCGGACGCGTCGCTACGGCCTGCGGTTTGTTCGCGGCCGTCTGCGCTCGTTGCTGCTGTGGTGGGTGGTTCTGCTCATGCTGCCGCTTCTCATTTGCCTTCCTTACCCACCTGAGGAAGAACGACAGCGCGGCGATCGCCCAGAACAGCGTCGTGATCAGTCTAGACTGCAGCATGGCCCGTTACCCTTGCGGCTTGGACTGCGCCGCGCCGCCGTGTTCAGCCGCCGACGGCTTCGCGGCCTGCGACAGGCTCTCGCGCATGCCCGTGTCCGCGATCGTGTTCTGCATCTGGTAGTAGTCCATCACGCCCAGCTTGCCCTCACGCAGCGCGGCTGCCATCGCGCGGGGCACCTCGCTCTCGGCCTCGACGACCTTCGCTCGCATCTCCTGCGTCGCGGCCTTCATCTCCTGCTCGTGGGCGACTGCCATAGCGCGGCGTTCCTCGGCGCGGGCCTGGGCTATGCGGCGGTCGGCCTCGGCCTGGTCCATCTGCAGCTGCGCTCCGATGTTGCGGCCCACGTCCACGTCGGCTATATCTATTGAAAGGATCTCAAAGGCGGTGCCGGCGTCCAGGCCCTTGCTCAGTACGGTGCGGCTGATCAGGTCGGGATTCTCCAGCACGACCTCGTGCGTCTCGGCTGAACCTACGGTTGTGACAATGCCCTCGCCCACACGCGCGATGATCGTCTCCTCGCCCGCGCCGCCGACCAGCCGCTCGATGTTAGAGCGCACGGTCACGCGGGCCTTCGCGCGAAGCTCGATGCCATTCTTGGCGATGGCTGCCACTATCGGCGTCTCTATAACCTTCGGGTTGACGCTCATCTGCACGGCCTGGAGCACGTCGCGCCCGGCCAGGTCGATGGCCCTCGCGCCGTCGAACTCCAGCGGTATGTTCGCGCTCTGCGCCGCTATCAGCGAGTCTACCACCCGGTCGATGTTGCCCCCGGCCAGGTAGTGCGCTTCCATTTTGGAAAGCGAGAGGTTGAGCCCGGCTTTCGTCGCCTTGATCATCGGGTTGACGACACGCGCGGGCACGATCCTGCGGATCTTCATGCCGACCAGTGAACCGATCGAGACGTTGACGCCGCTGGCCATCGCCGATATCCAAAGCGGGATCGGCACGAACGAGAAGAATATCCACAGCAGGACGATGACCGCCGCGATAATGATCAGGAACAAGAAGATGGCTTCCATCGGTTGGTTACGCTCCTTTCGTTAATCCGCGGGTTTAACAACGACGCGCGTTCCTTCGATACGCTCGATCACTACCGGCGCGTCCTTCGGTATGAATTCGCCCTCCGACACCACGTTCAGCCGCTCGCCCTCGATGTCCACCATTCCTGCTGGACGAAGTGGCGTCAAGGCTTTGCCGACCCGACCCACCGCGACGACCGCCGGGTCAGTTCCGCCTTCCGGAGGGGTGGCAGCGGTGGACGCGTCGCGCAGCACGAAGTGTGAGCGCGAGAGCTTGCCCCGCCGGGTACTGCGCACGACGATGGCCATTGCGATCCCGGTGAGCGCTAGCACCATCAGGAACACCCCCAGCATGGCCAGCGGCCCTGCGGCGTTCCAGGTCATATACAGCGCGATGAGCTGCAGGACAACTCCCGCTATGCCAGGCAACCCGAAGCCGGGGATGATCATCTCCACCACCAACAGGCCCATGCCGACTATCAGGCAGATCAGTATGGGCAGGTTAAGCGTAATCCAATTGAGCAACGAACCGCCTCCCTTCAATAACGCGCCGGCTGCCTGGCTGGATACTATGCTTAGGTTTGGTCTTATTATACAACATCTGAAGCGGTTTGTCACGCGAATAGTAGTGGGCCGCGGATGTGGCGGCGGTAATATTTATTATGACGTTGGGTAACACGCGGAAATCTCCTTTAGCGGGAAATACCCTTCTTCGCGCTTACAACCGCCGAATTAGTATGTAATAAACGGCGATGTGACCGGCTTCCTGCTCTTCCACTTGGAAAGGCGGGCGGTGCTGGAGTCGGTAAGCTCGCATGCGCTGGCCCGCTTGTCGTTATCGAACAGGCACAGGCTTAACAATTTCTTCATCATCGACGGTCTGGCCGTGTCCGACGCCATACAACCATTATCCATCATAACCGAATGGCTCACGCAGCTTCTATGGCTTATGCTGGTATTCGCGGCCGGATATCTAGTCATTCGGTTGGTTATGGCGCTGTCAACGCGCGTTAGGATTGTTATCTTTCCCCAAATTGTAAAGGATCATGCCCGCAAGGATCACAGCCCCGCCAACGATCGTCGCGCCGTCCGGCTTCTCGCCAAGCACGGCAAAGCCCAGCAGCGCGGTCAAGAAGGGCGTGAGGAACATGTAATTGCTGACGTACGAGGTTTTCGGCGCGATGGAGATCGCCTTCGCCCAGGAAATGTACGCGGCGGCGCTGCTGAGCAGCCCAAGCGCGGCGATATAGAAGATCACAACGCCAGGTAACCCGGCGGACGCTTCCCGCGCCGCGCCAGGCGCGAACACGCAAAGGAAGCACGCGCCGATAACAATGCTGTACATGGTGGCGGACAGCGCGGAGTATGTCCGGGTGAGTTTGCGCTGAAGCAGGTTGTACGAGCTGAGCAGGAACGCCCCGAGCGTCAGCCACGCGATGCCCGCGTTGGCGGAGAACGGGCCGCCGATCACCGCCAGCAGGATAACCCCGACGAACTCAACAGCGATAGCGATATATTGGACGCGGCTGATTTGTTCATTATATATAATCCGAGCGAGCAGAGCCGTCGTCACGGGCGTTGTGGCGATCACCACGCTGCTCGTCGCGGCGGTCGCCATGGACGCCCCCAAGTTGAAAACGATGATGTACAGCGTGAATCCGGACAAACCGGACGTCAACAACCATATGGCGTCCCGCTTCATGGGCAGCCGTATTCTTAGAGCAATCCCCACAATCGTAAGCGCGATCGCCGCGACCAGGTATCGCAGGAATCCCAGCGTGAACACGGACACATACGCGAGCGCCGCGCGGGTAAACACATACGCGATTGTCCAGCAGACGATCGTCGCCATAGCGTAAACATGATAACTGATCTTGTTTATCCGCATATCGCTCCTCATTCCCATGGGGTTCGCGTATATTATAGTGGGGACGACGCCTGATTGCAAGTTTTGCGCGCCGAATAGGTTACAGTCGGCGTGAATTTCGCCGGGCGGCCATCCGGCGGCTTGACATCCGCCGCCCCGCCTGCTATAATCCCCTTACAATTTCATATTGGATCGCAGTCCTGCCGCCGAAGTTTATCGAGCTTTGACGCCAGGCTAAGAGGGAAGCCGGTGTGATTCCGGCGCAACAGCCATTACTGTGATTGACCGGCGCGGGGGCATTTGCCATTGGGCGCGATACTACAAAGCGTAGTATGCCCGAGAAGGCGCTTCCGCCGGGACGCGGCGCGTCCCAGTCATAAGCCAGGAGACCTGCTGTGACCATATCTGGCGGTCCTTGGGCAAGGGAGGACACCACGCCGGGTTTTGCCGTATACAACGCTGGCTTGTCAGCGTTATTTGCGGGCGCTTACCGCCTCCTTGCCGCGCAGGGAGGTTTTTTTGTACGGATCGCGGGGTGATTCTACGCGCGGGATAACGGTTATAGGCGGCGGCCCGGGCGACGGGGATTATCTAACCGGACAGGCCCGCGCCGCGATCGGTCGGGCGGAGCGCGTATACGCGGCGAGGCGTTACTTTGAATTCGTTCCGCCGGAGAAGCTGCGCCCGCTCGAGCCTCTCGCCGCCGCGTTGACCGCTATCGGGGCGGACTGCCGCGCCGGGATTCGCGCGGCGGTGATCGTGTCCGGCGATCCCGGCGTGTTCAGCCTGCTGGCGGCGCTAAAGAGGAGGCTGGGCGATGAAAACCTCACGGTCGTCCCGGGCGTGAGCGCGCTGCAGGCGTTCTGCGCCGCGCTGGGCGAGGCGTGGCAGGACTCGCGCGTATTGAGCGGACATGGCCGAATCCTGTCGGAAAACGCGCTGGCCTACACCGTTCGAACTAACGCCTCCGTCGTCGTGTTCTGCGACGCGGAGCGAAGCCCCGCGTGGGTCTGCGCGACGCTGGTTCGCGCGGGACTGCCCGATACCAGCGTCGCGGTCGGCGAGCGGCTGGGTTATGCCGATGAGCGCGTAACGATCGGCGCGCCCGGCGATCTGGCGCGAGGCGGCTATGACGCGCTGAGCATGGCGCGCGTTCTGAATCCTGATCCCGAACCTGCCGGACCGCGCGTTGGCATGCCGGACGACGCGTTCATCCGTGGCAAGACGCCCATGACCAAGCGTGAGATTCGCGCGGGGATTGCCTCCGCGCTGCGGTTGCGTCCCGACGCGTTGGTGTGGGATATCGGCGCGGGCACGGGCAGTGTCACGATTGAGTCCGCGCTGCAGTGTCCGTTCGGCGATGTTTACGCCGTCGAGCGCGACGCCGGCGCGATCGAGCTGATACGCCGCAACATCGAGCGGTTCCACGCCCTCAACGTCCATGTCGTGGAGGGTTCCGCGCCGGACGCGCTTGCCGGACTGCCCGCCCCAACCCATGTGTTCATAGGCGGATCGGGCGGCGGCTGCGGCGCGATTATCGACAGTTTACGGCGGCTGGACGCGCCGTTCCGTCTAGCCGCGACCGCCGTTACGCTTGAAACCGCGCATGAGCTGCTGGCCGCGCTGTCCGATTGGCATGGCGTTGAGGCGGCGCAGCTTGCCGTCAGCCGGCTGGAACTTGTCGGAGGCTGTCACATGTTCAGGGCGCGGAACCCCGTCTTCATCATTTCAGCCGACTGGGAGGGCAGGGCATGATCCATTTTGTGGGCGCGGGTCCCGGCGCGGAGGATCTGATCACCGCGCGCGGCCAAAACCTCCTAAGGCGGGCGGACAGGGTGATATACGCCGGATCGCTGGTAAACCCCGCGCTGCTTAACTTATGCCGCGCGGACTGCGAGATACTCGACAGTTCGCGCATGACGCTGGCAGAAGTGATCGACGCGCTGTCACGCGATCATAATAATGATTCAATAATAGTTAGACTGCATGCGGGCGATCCGTCTATATACGGCGCGATCCGCGAACAGATGGACGAATTATGTAAACTGGGCGTCCCCTTCGAGGTCGTGCCGGGCGTGAGCGCGTTCTGCGCGGCGGCCGCCGCGTTGGACGCCGAGTATACGCTGCCGGGCGTATCGCAGACCGTCATCCTCACCCGCGTGGCCGGACGTACCCCTGTGCCGGAGAAGGAGGACATACGCTCGCTGGCCGCGCACCAGGCGTCGATGGCCCTGTTTCTTAGCGCGGGCATGCTGCCCCAACTCCGCGACGCGCTGCTGGAAGGCGGTTACCCGGCGGATACGCCCGCCGCGCTCGTATACAAGGCCTCATGGCCGGACGAGAGGATATCGCGCGGCACGCTGGAAAACCTGCTGGATTTGGGCGATGGCATAACCAAAACCGCGATGGTGCTGGTCGGGCGGTTCCTCGGCGGCGAACAGACCCGCTCGAAGCTGTACGACCCGGCGTTCGGGCATGGCTTCAGGGAGGCGCGGGTATGATCATCCGCGCGGCGGCGTTCACGGACAAGGGAGCGTCATGGAGCGGCAGGCTGGGATTCCCGGTTGAGCGTCCCGCAAGCGTGGCCGCGTGGACTGAGGGCGCTTTCGCGGAATCCGACGCGCTGCTGTTCATCGGCGCGGCGGGCGTCGCGTCGCGGGCCATCGCCCGGCACATCAGGGACAAGACGACCGATCCCGCCGTGTTGGTGATGGACGAGCTGGGCCGCCACATCATCCCAATCCTCTCCGGGCACATTGGGGGCGCGAACAGGCTTGCGCGGTCGCTTGCCGCGAGAACCGGGGCGGAAGCGGTGATAACCACCGCTACAGACCTGAACGACGTGCCCGCCATCGACGAGTGGGCCGTGGAAAACGGATGCGCCATCGAGAATCCGGAGGCGATACGCGCTGTGTCCGCCGCGGCGCTGGTCGGCCGTCCGGTCGGCGTGATGATCACCGAGCGGACGCTGACCCCGCCGTTTCCCGTGACGCTCACGCTTCGCCCGCGTACGCTGGTAATAGGCGCGGGCTGCCGCCGCGACGCCGATCCAGACGCGTTCGAGCGGTCCGCTATGGAGTTTCTCGCGCGGTGCGGGGTGTCGGCGCTGTCGGTTCGATCACTCGCGTCGCTGGATATCAAGGCGGCGGAGCCTGCGTTTCTGCGCTTTACCGCTAAATATCGGCTGGACTTCATGACATATTCGCCCAAAACTCTCGCTGGCGTGGAGGGAGTGTTCGCGCGGTCGGAGGCTGTGCTGCAACGCGTGGGCGTGGATAATGTATGCGAGCGGGCGGCGGCGCTGGCCTCGGGCGGCCGGCTGCTGATGGGCAAGACGATCATCGGCGGCGCGACGTTCGCCCTTGCGGGGGATAATTCGACATGATACGTGTAGTAGGAGTAGGTCCGGGCGACCGCGCTGGCAGGACAGCCGCCGCGACCGACGCCATCATCGGAGGCGCGACGTTCGCCCTTGCGGGGGATGATTCGACATGATACGTGTAGTAGGAGTAGGCCCGGGAGACCGCGCTGGCAGGACAGCCGTCACGATCATCGGAGGCGCGACGTTCGCCCTTGCGGGGGATGATTCGACATGATACGTGTAGTAGGAGTAGGTCCGGGCGACCGCGCTGGCAGGACAGCCGCCGCGACCGCCGCCATCATCGGCGCGGATGTCCTCGTCGGATACAGCGTGTATATCGACCTTATCCGCGCGGAATGCCCCGCCACGCCCGTCTACCAAAATGGCATGTTCGGCGAGGCCGACCGCTGCCGCGAGGCGCTGCGCCTCTCGCGGGAAGGCTTGTCTGTCGCGGTGGTCTGCTCCGGCGACGCGGCGGTTTACGGCATGGCCAGCCTTATTCTTGAGCTTGCGGACGAGTCCGACGACGTCGAGGTCATACCCGGCGTTACCGCCGCGCTAGCCGCTTCCGCGATACTGGGCGCCCCGCTGTCGGGCGACTTCGCGGTGGTCAGCCTGTCCGACCTGCTCACGCCGTGGGAGATGATCGAGCGGCGGCTGGACGCGGCGGCGATGGGCGATTTCTGCCTCGCGCTGTACAATCCATCCAGCCGCAAACGCGCCGGACACCTCGCCCGCGCCGTGGATATACTGCTGCGCCGCCGAAGCCCGGACACCCCATGCGGCTGGGCGCGGAACATCGGGCGCGACGGCCAGTCAAGCAAACTGTTAACCCTTGCCGAACTGCGAGGCGAATCATTAGATATGTTCACCACTGTGATCATCGGAAACGGCGCGACGGTCATCCGTCACGGGCGGCTGGTCACGCCGCGCGGATACCATATATGAAAACTATGCGGGAAGGCTTCACGACGGGCAGCTGCGCCGCCGCCGCAGCGCTGGCCAGCTGCCTGTGGCGGCGCGACGGCGAGTGCCCGCCCCGCGTGGAGATTACCCTGCCCGGCGGCAGGATTTTCCAAACCGGCGTATTCCCGCGCGGTCCGTACGTCTGCGGCGTAACCAAGGACGCGGGCGACGACCCCGACATCACCCATGGATGCGAGGCGCGGGTTCTCGTCGAGATTGGCGGCGGCGATGGCGGCATAAGCTTCAAGGCGGGCGAGGGCGTGGGCGTGGTCACCAAGCCCGGCCTGAAAATCCCGGTCGGCGAGGCTGCGGTCAACCCCGTTCCGCGCCGGATGATAGCGCAGGCCGTTCGGTCGGTTTACCCGAGCCGCGCGGCGGTGGTCACGGTATCCATTCCGGGCGGCGGGGAGCTTGCCCGCCGCACATACAACCCGCGATTGGGCGTGGCGGGCGGTTTATCCATACTGGGAACTACGGGCGTGGTCAGGCCGATGAGCGAGGACGCGCTCACCGAAACCATCGCGCTGGAATTATCCGTGATCCGCTCTCGGGGCGTGGACGCCGCCGCGCTGGTGTTCGGCAGCCAGGGTGAGGACGCGCTCGCCCGGCTGTATCCGGGGATTCCCGTAGCGCAAATGAGCAACTATGTCGGGTTCGCGCTGGATGAATGCGCGGGGCTGGGATTCGCGCGGCTGTTGGTCGCGGGGCATCCCGGCAAGCTGGCGAAGGTGTCGGCGGGAGCGACGCATACCCACAGCGGCTACGGCGACGCGCGTCGCGAGGCGATAATCACCCACTTGGCGTTGATGGGCGCGGGCGTTGATCTGATGAAAGATGTGTATGAATGCGTAACGACCGACGCCGCCATCGGCCTGATCGACCGCGCGGGCCGTCGGGATGTGTGGAACCGCATGGCAGACGCGGCGCAATCATACTGCGAGGCGCGTATTCGCGGCGCCGCGGCGGTCGACATAATTTTTATGGATGGCGGCGGTTTGCCGCTGGGATTCAGCAAGCGTATCAGGGAGGACGCGGAGCGATGGAACCGCGCGACATGAACCCGTCCGCCATCGAGCGGCGCAGCATGGAGATCATCGACGCGGAGCTGGCGGGGGCGCGGATAACGCTTGCCGCCGACATCGCGCCGATCGTAAGGCGCGTGATACACGCGACGGCGGACTTCTCGTTCGCCGGGACGATGCGCTTCAGCGATGGGATTGTTGATAGAATCCGTGGGATGACGCGTTCCGGAGCGGCGGTCGTCACCGACACGAACATGGCCCTAGCCGGGATAAACAAGGAGGCGGCGCGGCGGCTTAACCTAACGCTGGCGTGCCTTATGGCCGAGCCAGACGTCGCGGAGGAAGCCAGGTCGCGCGGAATCACGCGCGCGGCGGTCTCGATGGAGCGCGCGCTTGGCGTTCCGGGGCCGAAGCTGTTCGTATGCGGGAACGCGCCGACATTCTTGATGCCGCTGCTGGATCGTTATGAGGCATGCGCCATTGACGATATCGCGGTGATAGGCGCGCCCGTCGGGTTCGTGAACGTTGTTGAGACGAAGGAACGGCTGTGGGCCAGCGGCATACCGTGCGTAACGGCGATGGGCCGTCGCGGTGGCAGCGGAGTGGCGGCGGCGATAGTCAACGCGCTGATGTATGGCGTCGGCGACGCCTCCCAGCCGTGAGCGCTGTCGAATTGTTGGTTATGATTCATATTGACAACGTTGTGTTGTCGGTGTATGATGATAACATCAAGTAGTTGTGAGAGGAGGTGTTGAGGTTGAGGATTCTGCTGGCGGGGACACACAGCGGCTGCGGCAAGACGACGGTCTCGCTGGCGGTCATGGCCGCGCTTAGCTCGCGCGGGCTAAGCGTCGCGCCGTTCAAGGCCGGGCCTGACTATATCGACCCGGGATTCCACCAGGCGGCGTGCGGCTGCCCGTCCGATTCGCTCGACCTGCGCCTGTGCTCGGAACAGGCTGTGAGTTCCATGCTAAGCCGTGGCGAGGCGCGGTCTGACATAGCGATCGTTGAGGGCGTGATGGGTTACTATGACGGCATGGATTCGGCCAGCTTCCGCTGCTCGACATATGACCTCGCGAGGGCGACGCGAACGCCCGTCATACTCGTTGTGGACGCGTCGGGCGGCGCGGCCAGCGTCGCGGCGGTCGTGAAGGGCTTCGCGTCGATGGCGCGGGACAGCGGCATACGCGCGGTTCTGGTGAACCGCGTGTCCTCGCGCGGGCATTACGAGCTGGTCCGCGACGCGGTCACGCGCTACGCCGGATTGCCTTGCGCGGGGTTCACGCGCAAGGACGCGGAGCTTACGATGCCCAGCCGCCATCTTGGGTTGATCCCGGCCGGAGAGACGGCGGGGTTATCCGGCTTGATAAGCCGCGCCGCCGCCAACGCGCTTGAGAATGTCGATTTAGATATGATCATAAAAATCGCGTCGAACGCGCCGCCGCTGGCCGTCAAAAACCTCGACATTCCTCGTTTCGACATTGACCGGATTGGCGTCGCGCGTGACGACGCGTTCCGTTTTTACTACCCGGAGAACCTGCGGATGATGACTGTATCCGGAATTGAGCTTGTGTACTTCTCACCGATGTCTGACACGCGGCTTCCGGACGGGTTGGACGGGCTGTACATCGGCGGCGGGTTTCCGGAGGTTTTCGCCGAGAGGCTGGAGGCCAACCGCTCCATGCGCGACGGGATACGCGCCGCTCTGGAGGGCGGTATGCGCTGTTACGCGGAGTGCGGCGGTCTGCTGTACCTGTCGCGCGCGCTGGAGGGACGCGCGATGGTTGGATTCCTGCCGATCGATTGCCGGATGACGGACAGGCTGCAGCGGTTCGGTTATGTTAACATAACCGACGAGACGGGCGCGGCGTTCCCGGCGCATGAATTTCATTACGCCGTCGCCGAGCCCGCGGAGGATATCCCGCGCGCGTTCCGTGTCGCCAAGGCCGGCAGGCCGGAACAATCCTGGACGTGCGGATACCGCAAGGCCAACACGCTGGCCGGGTTTCCGCACCTGCACTTCGGATCGCGCCCTGAACTGATCGCGCGGCTATGGCGGGGCGGCGCGTGACTAAGTCGCTGATATTCGGCGGAACGGTCGAGGGGCGCGAGCTGGCCGAGGCGCGGTTACTCGCGGGCGACGACGTGGTCGTATGCGTGACGAGCGATTACGCGCGTAAACTATTGCCGCCGGGCGCGAGGTGCTACGCGCGGGCGATGGGGGAGGCCGACATGCTCCGCGCGCTTCGCTGTGAGTCGCCCGACGTGGTGTACGACGCGACGCATCCCTTCGCGGCGCGCGTGACCGAATCCTTACGGCGGTGCGCCGCTATCGCGGGCGTGTCCTACCAGCGCCTCGAGCGTCCGGGCGGCGCGGGCAGCTCGTGGGGGATGGATGTCGAGTGGGTTCGGGACGCGCGGGCGGCGGCGGCTTCGCTGGCCGCGACCGACGGCGGCATACTTCTCACGACGGGCAGTCATACGCTGTCGGTGTACGCGTCCGTTATACCCGTGGAAAGGTTATACGCGCGGGTATTGCCGACCATCGACGCGCTGAGGTTTTGCGAAGAGTCTGGACTGCCGCCAAGCCACGTGATCGCGATGCAAGGCCCGTTCACCCGAGCGCTCAACGCGGCGCTTTACGATATGCTGGATATCCGGGCGATGGTTTCGAAGGATTCCGGAGAGCCGGGCGGCGTGTCCGACAAGGTGATTCCCGCGCTGGAGCGGCAGATCCATGTTGTGATGATCCGGCGGCCGGAGCTGTCGCGGTGATTGGTGGGGGAGGCGTGGCGATGGGTGGAATATCGGGTAAGTGGAGCCTGGCGCTCACGCTGGGCATGGTCTTGATCGCGCTGGCCGCCCTCGTGATGGTGATAAGCGTGAGCCTGGGCGCGATGCGCATCCCGCCGGGACGCGTCGCGGGCATCATGTGGGCAAAACTAGCCAATCCGCCCGCGCTGTCGCTGTATAAGGCGAATGAAATCGCCGTGGTCTGGGAGATACGCCTGCCGCGAACGCTGGCGGGGCTTATAGTCGGCGCGGGGCTGGCGGCTGCCGGCGCGGTGTTCCAGTCGCTGCTTAACAACCCGCTGGCCGATCCATATACGCTGGGAGTATCCACGGGCGCGGCGTTCGGCGCGTCGCTGGCCATCTATATGAACCTTGCCTACGGCGCGAGAATCCCGACGGTATCGACGGCGTTCATATGCGCTGCCGCGGCGCTGCTGGCGGTGCTGTTCCTGGCGGAGCGCGGCGGCGGGCTGGTCGCGTCAAACCTGATCGTGGCCGGGATGATCGTCTCGGCTATCCTTTCCTCGGCGATCAGTTTCATCAGGATGCTGGCCGGGGAGAACGTCGGGGCGATCGTGACGTGGATGATGGGTTCGCTGACCTCGCGGTCGTGGGCGGATATCGCGACGCTCGCGCCGATAACGGCGATCGGCGTGTTTGTGGCGTGGCTATTCTCAAACGAGCTGGACCTGATGACGCTGGGCGATAGGTCGGCGGCCTCGCTGGGCGTAAGCGTGAGGAGGGCGCGGCTGACGCTGCTGTTGTGCGGCGCGGCGATCACGGCTGTATGCGTCGCGGTCAGTGGCGTGATAGGGTTCGTCGGGCTGATCGTGCCGCACATGCTGAGGATGGCGGTGGGCAGCGTCAACCGGCGGCTGATACCGCTGAGCGCGGCGGCGGGCGGGCTGCTGTTAATGCTTGCGGACGACGCGGCGCGGCTGATCGGGCGAGGCGAAACGCCGGTCGGCGTTCTGACCACGCTGCTGGGCGGGCCGTTCTTCCTATACCTGTTCCTGAAGCGTAAGACGTGACCGCGCCTCGCCTCGCGCGGGCTGTCTATCCATAGCGTCTTTGGCGCGGGACTGGGATTCCCCATAACAGGGCGAATCCCGCCCCGTGAAGCCATAGAGACCCCACGGGATCCAAAAAAATCACCCCAGGACGAAAGGAGAACCCACATGAAGAACCTGCTGCCGCTTGCGCTGGCCGCGCTGCTGATCCTGTCGCTCATCCCCGCCGCGTCGATCGCGGAGACCGCCGCGCCCAAGGTCATACTGGTCGTTAGTTTCGGCACCTCGTACAACGACAGCCGCGAGGCGACCATCGGCGCGATCGAGTCGGGCATGCAAGCCGCGTTCCCCGACTACGAGGTCCGCCGCGCGTTCACCAGCCAGACCATCATCAACAAGCTGGCGACCCGCGACGGCCTTACGATCGACAACGTGGACGAGGCGCTCAAGCGCCTGGCCGCGGACGGCGTGGAGGAATTGGTAATCCAGCCCACGCACGTGATGAACGGCTTTGAGTATGAGGAGATGCTGGCGGCCGTCGCCCCGTATGAAGGCGAGTTCGATTCGCTGAAGATCGGCAAGCCGCTTCTCACCTCGGCGGAGGATTACCTGCGCGTCGTTGACGCCATCGCCGCCGAACTGCCCGAAACCGACGACGATACGGCCATCGTGTTCATGGGGCACGGCACACATCATTACGCGAACGCCACGTATGGCATGCTGGATTATGTATTCAAGGATAAAGGCTACGCTAACGTATTCGTCGGCACGGTCGAGAGCTACCCGGACGTCGAGACCGTCCTGCGCCATGTGGATTCATACGGCGCGTCCAAAGCGATACTGCTGCCGCTGATGATCGTCGCGGGCGACCACGCCAACAACGACATGGCCGGGGACGAGGAAGGCAGCTGGAAGATTGAGTTCAAGGGCGAGGGGTATGAGGTCGAGTGCGTGTTGAAGGGTCTGGGCGAATACGCCGGCGTCCAGGCGCTGTTTGCCGAGCATGCCGCCGCCGCCATCTCCGGGGAGGATGGGGAAGAATGAGGCGAACCCGGACCATAACCATTATAATTATACTATGCGCCCTGCTGTGCCTGCCGCTTGCCGCGGCGGGCGCGGCTGGCGAGGGCGCGGCCGTCTCGTTCATCGACGACGACGGGAGCGAGGTGTCGCTGGACCAACCCGCGCGGAGGATCATCTCGCTGTATTCCGGGCACACCGAGTGCCTTTATTACCTGGGTATGGGCGGATCGCTGATAGGGGCGCACTCCACGTCGACATTCCCGCCGGAGGCCGCGTACCTGCCGCGCTTCGACTATAACGCCGACCCGGAGATAATCATCGCGGCTGATCCCGACCTTGTGATCTCACGGCCCACGATAACCCGGCGCGTCCCGGAGCTTATCGAAGCGCTGGGCAAGGCGGGCATACCGGTGGTCTCGCTTTACGCCGAAACGCTGGACGGCTTTGACGAGTACCTGCGCAGGATGGCCGCGCTCACCGGCGCGGGCGGCGCCGCCGAAACGGTTCTGGCCGATTTCCACGCCAGACTGGACGAGATATCGGAGCTGACCGCCCGGTTCGAGCCGAAGGCGCGTGTTTTCTTTGAGTCCACCGAGACCGAGCTTCGCACCGTCACCAGCGATTCCATGGCGGGCATGGCGATCCGGATGGCCGGCGGTGTCAGCGTCGCGGGCGACGCGCCGCCGGTGACGGAGGGATCGTCCATCGCGGCGTTTGGCGCCGAGCGGATACTGGAGCTGGCCGACGATATCGACGTGTATATCTCCCAGCGCGGAGCGATGAACGCGGGCGGCGACGAGCATTCCATATCGATACGCCCGGGGTTCCAGGCGGTCAAGGCGATCCGCGAGGGCAGGATATACCTGATCAGCGAGAAGATAGTCTCGTCGCCCTCGCCGCGATACCCGACAGGGGTGATGGAGCTGGCGCGGTATTTCTATCCGGAGCGGATGAACGGCCTGGAGGCGTACTCAGGACCCGAACCCGCGACGAAGCGCGACTTCGCGAACATAGTGTTCCGCGCCAAGCGTCTAAGCGTGTTCGTGCCGTCCTCGTCCAAGTACTACGAGACGGATCACGCGGAGCACATGTACGGCCTGTTCGAGGACGTGACGTGGCGCGATCCCGACTTCGACGTTATCGAGACGTGCGTACAGGCGGGGTTCATTGGTTACGACGGCGCGATGTATAACCCGGACGCGCCGGTAACGCGTGACGAGCTTGCGAGGACTGTATTCGTGTCAGGCGATTTCGCCGCGCGTGACGCGCGTGTGGACATCGCCGACCTTGACGCGTGCGCTAACGGTCGTATAACGCAAACGCTGGTAGATAACGGGGTGTTCGCGCTGGAGGAAGGGTATTTCCATCCGGAGCGCGAGGTGACGAAGGATGAGATAATAGCGGCGCTGGGGTTTGTATAGGGGGGGGTGCCGCCGCGCGGGGAGGATCCCCGCGATTCGCTTAAGACGCGCCTCTGTTCCCGATAACCCACCCCGCCGCCTCGATAAGGTTATCCGCGATAACTACCCGCCCGGGGGCATTCAGCCGCGATTCCAGCCTCCCGCGACCGTGATGTCCCCTGGGCACCAACGCGCACGCCGCGCCGAGCGCGTCCGCCACGTCGTGGTCATGTTCCGTGTCGCCGATCAGCGCGGTTTGGCGCGGATCAATGCCGCGCTCGCGTATGAGCCGCCGCGCGGACTCAGCCTTGCCACGCGCGAGCGCGTCCTTCCGCGCGACCATCGCCTCGAAGTAACGCGATATGTCAAACGCCTTCAACTGGGCAAGCAGCATATCCTCATGGGACGCCGTCAGCAGGATTTGGGTAAGCCCGGCCCCGCGCAGCGTCTCCAGCGCCTGGATCGCGTCGCGGAACAGGCGGCACTCCCGGCTGCGCTCCATGTACCACGAGGTATACTGCGCCGCGACATCCTCGAACGTCTCGCTCTCGAACGTGAAGCCCGCGCGACGGTAATAGTCGATAACCGGAAAGGTGAATATCTCCCTGTAACGCGCTGTGTCCAGCGCGGGCATGCCCCGCGCCTCGAGCATCGCGTTCCCCGTTTCGACACACGCGTCCACATCGTCCAGCAGCGTGCCGTTCCAGTCCCATATTACTGTTGAAAACATATCAATAGTATGCTTTCATCGCCGCTGTTTGTCAATACCGCGCCGTTAATCCCGCCGAAACGGAAAAGTCGGCCGGGCGCGTACAAGCACACATCAACCCGGGTTACATAACCTGACAGTGCGATTGACTTACAGATACCCGGACTGACGCGAGGGGGGTATCCGATTTGTATGTATGAGGATTTCGGGCCGTTTATATCGACAAACGCGCGCTGCGACGGGATGGCGCGGGGTTATGAAGCCGTGATGTGCGATCCGGGATGCCCATGCCCCCACGGCCCGACAGGGGACGACGGATGGCGCGGCCCGATCGGCCCGCGCGGCTCTAAGGGCGCGACCGGGCCGCAGGGCATAGGCTGCGCAGGCCCGACGGGTTCGGCAGGCCCGCGCGGCCCGACCGGACCGATCGGCCCTACCGGACCTGCCGGCCCCACTGGGGATCCCGGCCCCAGGGGTCCGACAGGCCCGACAGGTCCGATGGGTCCGGTGGGTCCGGTCGGCGAGACGGGTCTGGCGGGCGAGCAGGGCGACCCCGGCGCCATAGGGACGCAAGGCCCGGTAGGCCCAACAGGTCCCGTGGGCGTGACAGGTCCCAGGGGATTGCCCGGCCCGCCCGGACCCGAAGGCCCGGTCGGCCCGCCCGGCGGCGTCGGCCCGGTCGGCCCGCCTGGCGATTGCGGCAACTGCGCCGCGCTGAACCTGCTCTGGAGCGCCGCCTACCATTTGTTCAAATACGCCAGAATTCTCAACATAACATTCTGTCCCGCCACGCCGAGGTGGCAATGGCCGTCGAGCTTTTACGGGATCAGGTGCCCGAACGCGTTCTATAATGCCATTGGCGACCCCGAGTTGCCGTCAGTACCGCCGTGCACCGATTATCCGTAGTAAGGGGGCGTGATGTCCGCGTGTATGACGAATTCAAACCGTTCCTGTACAGGGATGGCGAGACGCCCGCCTGTGTTCTAGAAACATGCGGCCCGCGCGGCTCATGCCCGCGCGGAGCGGTGGGGGCCACGGGATGCCGGGGCTTAACAGGCCCGAGGGGACCCAAGGGCGACAGGGGAGCGCCCGGCGTGGGCGCGGCCGGCGCGACAGGACCAACAGGCCCGCGTGGATGCCCCGGACCCCGTGGTCCAAGAGGCCCGACCGGACCCACAGGTCCTCAAGGCCCGACCGGACCCGCGGGCCCGACCGGACCGGCGGGACCAACCGGCCCGCAAGGCCCCATGGGCCCGGCGGGCAGCGTCGGGCCGACCGGAGGCGCTGGGCTGACGGGACCGCAAGGCCCGGCAGGGGCGAAAGGAGCCACCGGACCGCGCGGCGTAACAGGCCCAGTAGGTCCAAGCGGGCCGCCGGGCAGTGATGGCGTCATGGGACCGACCGGCCCGGCGGGGAACTGCTCGAACGGCTGTCCCGACATAGATCGGCTCTGGGAGATGATCTACCATTCGTTCAGGTACGCGCGGATGCTCGATACCTGCCTGGGGCTTCAGAGCTGCTTCACCGGGCAGGTGTGGGTATGGCCGTCGACGGCGCAGGGGTTTGTGTGCCCGCGCTACCTGTATGACGTAAACGGGTCGCAGTATTTCCGAACGAACCCATGCTGACCATGGCCGACGACCGCCTGACTTGCCGGGAGGGATGGAATCGATGAACCTGACAGAGCTGGTCAACAATTATAACAACGCGATCCTCCCGAAGCCGCCTAACAAGCTCTACACCCCGAAGTGCCTGCCCCAGCCCGGGCCTGAGGGCGCGAGGGGATGCCAGGGCCCGCGAGGGCCCGGGGGCTTGATGGGTGACGCGGGCGAGAACAGGTGTGGTCCGGCTGGTCCAACGGGTCCTGTCGGCCCCACGGGTTTCCCCGGCCCGACTGGAGGCATGGGTCCAACCGGCCCGACAAGCGCGCTGGTTGGACCCGTCGGCCCAGTAGGTCCGACAGGTCCGACAGGTCCGCAAGGCCCCAGGGGTCCGCAAGGACCCAAGGGGCCGACAGGCACGGCTGGCGGCGTTGGGCCGCGCGGACCAACAGGCGAGCAGGGACCGCCGGGCGACCAAGGTCCTAGAGGACCGACAGGCGTACGCGGCGGAACCGGCCCGGTAGGGCTGGCCCCCACCGGCCCGTCCGGACCCACCGGAACCTGCGGCGACTTCGGCACAGGCTGCCAGACGTATAGGAAGTTATGGGAGGCTATATACTATACGTTCATGTACCTGCAGTACGTTGACAGAGCCTACGACCAGTACCCGTCATGGAGATATCCTCCGGTCTTCGTATGCCCGACATACAGGTACAACTGCGATGGCAGCGGCCCGGTTACCAACTTACCGACCTACTGCGAGTCCTACGACCCGCCGTACGGCATCTCGTAAGCCTTAAGCGGGATGCCCGCGCGAAAACGCCCCAGCCAGGCCGGCCGGGGCGTTTTTCCGCTTGACACCCGGCGCGTTTTGGGGTATACTCAGCTAAGTGTCTTGATAATTTCGCGCTTATGGCGCGTGTTTGAGTTTGATTTAGAAAGGAGAGCGCCATGTTTCGCACATACCAGCCCAAGAAGCGGCAGCGGTCGAAGGTGCACGGCTTCCGCGCGAGGATGTCCACGAGGAACGGCAGGAGGGTGCTGGCGGCGCGCCGTCGCCGAGGCCGCAAGGTTCTGACGGTGTGATCGCCGCCGGACTGCCTTTGCGCACGCTCGCCCGTATTTGATTCGCGGCGGGCGTTGCGTTTATCAGCGGGTTTAAGGAGGACGGCGTGCAGCGCGGCAGCAGCCTGAAGCGGAACGGGCAGTTCCAGTACGCGTACCATCGCGGCCAGCGCTCGTCATGCCGGGAGCTGACGGTGCTGTTTGTGCCGGGCGCGCGCTCCGGCAAGGCGCTTGTGGGCTTCTCCGTCAGCCGCAAGACGGGGAACGCGGTCACGCGCAACCTGATGAAGCGCCGCCTGCGCGAGATCATCAGGCCGAACCTGCCGCGCATGCGCCCAGGTTTGTATGTAATCATAATAAAGGAACCGGCTGTCGGCGCGGATTTCGGTACGCTGAAGGCGCGGGCGGCGTGGCTGCTGAACAAGCAGCGCCTTCTGGCTGGACAGGCCAAGTGATGGGCCGCGCGCTGCTGGCCATGATCAGGTTCTACAAGCTGCGGATAAGCCCGGGGATGAGTCCGTCGTGCAGGTTCATACCCAGCTGCTCGGAGTACGCGGCGGAGGCGATCGAGCGGTATGGCGCGGTTAGGGGAGGCGCGATGGCCTTGAGGCGGGTGGCGCGGTGCAACCCGTTAAGCAAAGGCGGCTATGACCCGGTTCCCGGGCCGCCGCGTGGCGGGCTGTGGTAGTTATGGTATTATATATGAAAGAGGCGATGACCATTGGCTTCGATTTGGGGCGGGTTTAATAATTTCCTGCGCGGCGTCATCGACATGATCTATTCCCTCGCGCACAGTCACGGCTGGGCTGTGGTTTTGTTTACCCTGCTCATCAAGTTGGTGTTAACGCCCTTCGACGTCAAGTCCCGGCGGTCGATGCGCAGGATGTCCGCGCTCAACCCCAAGATACAGGCGTTGCAGAAGAAGTACGCCAACGACAAGGAGAAGCTTCAGCAGAAGCAGGCCGAACTATATAAGAAGGAAAAGATCAATCCGCTGGCCGGGTGCCTGCCTATGCTGCTGACGATGCCCGTGCTGTTCGCGATGTTCGCGGTCATGCGCGGGGTCGCCAACGAGGAGCTGGCGCGGATACTGCTGACTATCCACAACGCGATAGGCTCGCTGACCGACCCCGCCGAGATCAAGGCCGCGCTGGACGGGCTGACCTCGTCCGGAGCGCTGCGGTTCGAGAATTGGTTATGGATCAAGAATTTGTGGATGGCGGACTCGCCGTTCGCGTCCGTGCTGCCGCTGAACGCCACCGCCGTGCAGCTGCCCGTCATCGCCGGACTGCTGGACCAGGCGCAGCTGGACGCTATCAAGGCGTTCATGGGCACCGCGACATACCAGCAGGCCCTGAACTACTTTAACGCCGTGCCGCTGCCGGGAGCGACCGTCAACCTGCTGGTGTTCCAGCTGACCGTGTACCGCAACCCGAACGGCTACTTCGTACTGCCCATACTGGCCGCCGTCACGCAGTATTTGAGCACCGTGCTCACGCCGACCGACGCGACCCAACAGGCCTCGGCAAACCAGCAGACGCAGGGCACCGGGCAGATGATGAAGATATTCATGCCGCTGTTCTCGTTGTGGATATGCTCGACGAGCAACGCGGCGTTCTCGCTGTACTGGGTGGTTACCAACATCTTTATGATGGGCGAGCAGTGGGCGTTGAACATGTACTTCGCGGCGCGGGACCGCGGCGCCGCCGGGCAGCCCGCTAAGGAGGCGCAGTAATCGTGAGTTCACCCAGGGAGATTGAGTCAACGGGCCGCACCGTCGAGGAGGCGCTCGACGCGGGATTGCGCGAGTTGCGCCGCGACATCAGCGACGTCACGTGGACGACGCTGCAGGAGGGAGCCAAGGGGCTGTTCGGCCTGTTCGGAAGCCGTCCGGCCAAGGTGCGCGTCGTGGTGAAGGACGACGCGGACGAGGCCGACGCGCTGACAAACGATATACTCTCCGCGCTGACAAAGCCCATCGAGCGCCGTCCCGAACCGCCGCAGCCCAAACCCGCGCCGGTTTCGGTTAAACCAACCGAAAAACCGGCGGCAAAACCAGACAAGCAGGATAAACCAGATCAACCCGTTGATAAACCCGCGCCGAAACCCACCGAACCGCCCATCCCGCCGCCTGTCCAGAAGGCCGAGGCGAACGAACCGCGTGACGCCCAGCCGATCGACGCGAAACGCGGGCCGCGCAAGCCGAACGCCCCGCAGCGGTTGGGCGCGTCCAACCGCGATAACAGGAACGCCGGCGGGACTTCGCAAAGCCCCGGCGGGCCCCCGCGAAGGGATTCGATATCGCGGGCGCATACCGCTCCGGACCGCCAGGCCATCCGCACGATTCCCGGCCAGCCGTACGCGCAGGGCCAGCCGCGTCGTGACGGCAGCCGCCCGAACCGCGGAGCGTCCCCGGCTTACCTTCGCGCGAACGCGCCCCGACCGTTCGTGCCCGATCCGGAGTTTGAGGACGGGCTGGCCGGGCTGACGTTCCCGCCGCCACCGACCGAGCCGCCTGAAATCCATCCCGCCGACACGCCCATGGGCGTCGTCCAGCAGTACCTGACCGGGCTTACCGAGAAGATGGGCGTGGATGTGAAGGTATACGTCACGGAGGACGAGGAGCGCCACATCACGGCTAAGATGATCGGCGACACGCTGGGCATCCTGATCGGGCGGCGCGGCGAGACGCTGGACGCCATCCAGTACCTGTGCAGCCTTGCCGTAAACCGCGACCGCGACGAGTATGTCAGGATCACGCTGGATACGGAGAACTACCGCGCCCGGCGCGAGGAGGCGTTAAAGCGCCTGGCGTTCCGGCTGGCGGCGCGGGCGGTCAAGCTTGGACGGCGCGTCGCGTTAGAGCCAATGAACCCGTACGAGCGGCGGATCATGCATTCCGCGCTGCAGGGCTTCGAGGGCGTGACGACGCATTCCGAGGGCGAGGAACCAAACCGGCATGTGGTGATCTCGGTAAAGAAGGCCGGGCCGCAGCCCGCGCAGGTCCAGGACCAGCGCGAGTGAGCCTTACGGGGAAGGCCCTCCGCGAGGAACCGCCCGTGAGGAGCCGCCCGCGAGGAGCCGCCCGTGAGGAGCCGCACGCGAGGAGCCGCCCGCGAGAAACCGCCCGCGAGATAATTTGCTGTTGACAAACCCACGCGTATGTGGGATAATAGCGCAGTCAACAGCGAATACGCGCCGGTAGCTCAGCTGGATAGAGCGTCTGGCTACGGACCAGAAGGTCGGGAGTTCGAATCTTCTCCGGCGCGCCAGAGAATCCCTTGGGAACGTTAAGTTTCCAAGGGATTGTTTTTTCGGTTTGGTTGTTGGCAAGGCATGCCCTGGAAATCAATCTTGCAGCCTTTGCCCTGGATCGTCTTGCCCGCCGCGCTGGTTGACATGGTCAATGGTTCGCGGTATAATAGTTTACGGATGAATGATTGCCGAATCAATTATATAGGAGGCCGCCATGGACATACTACACAAAATCTACAGCGCCTTCGACATGTCGAAGATGGAGTGGTTCACGTTCATTCCCGAATGGGTGATACCGGACGCGGTCGTGTTGCTGCTCGGGGTGTTGACGGTCGGGTTTATCATCCGCAAGGAGAGACGCCCGCTGCCGATCCTGCTGGAGATGTTCTGCTTCATATTCCTGTACGCCGCCGTTTACGAGAACATGGCGACTGTTATGGGTTGGTATGGTTACGGCCAATCACTATTAATGGTCTTTAATGTTCCGCTGTCGGTGCCTTTGATCGAGGCGTTGTTCGTTTACTCCGCGCTGCGGCTGGCGATGAAGACGCGGGCCAGCGGCCTCGCCCGCGCCGCGCTGGTTGGGTGCTTGGGCACATTGGCCGACTTGACGCTCGATCCGTTGTCCTTATCGCAGGTTCACGGCGGGATAGGCCGCTGGTCGTGGTTCATCGGGCTTGGCGACGCCAACATATACGGCGCGCCCGTCTACAACTACACGGGCTGGTTTATCCTGTGCGGTTACGCCGCCGCGATGATAATGCTGGGCCGCCGATGGTACGAACGGAGCGGGTATAAGCCGTGGGTAGGGTACGCGTACCCGCCGCTGTGCATGCTTGCGGCGCTGGCCGTGATGGTATCGCCGCTGTCCTCGCTCATCCTTTGGCTAGGGCCGTTTTTCCAAAAAGGCGGGTGGACCGAGTGGTTAATGCTGGGGTTGGTTTTTTCGGCTTTGACCGCCGTGCTGTTCTCGTGGCGGGGAAGGATGCGCGAAGCCGTTTCGTGGAAAGAGGATTACATCGCGCCGGTTGTGTTCGGCGTGTTCTACCTGACCAACCTGGCGTTCGACGTTGTTGGAAAGCGGTTTGACATCCTGCTGTTCAGCCTGCCGTTCATCGCGCTGAACGCCATAGTGTTCGTTCTAGCGTTTCGCCGGAGGGCGGCTGTTGATGATTGAGTACCAATTTGAGGAAAATTTCCTATATTACGCGCGCATGATTAAGCGGCTTCATGAGAAGCGGCTGGCGGACGCGGCGGAGCGGCTGGGACTGTCGTTCGCCGAGGCGGACGTGTTGTGCTTCCTGCGAGAAAATCCGCTGTACGACAACGCGCGGGATATCGCGGCATACCGCGACGTCTCCCGAGCGTATGTAAGCAAGGCGGTGGAATCCTTGTCGGCCAAAGGGATGCTGGAGGTCTCGCGGGACAAAGCCGACCGCCGCTATTACCACCTGGTGATCACAGATAAGGCGATGGACGTCGCCGAGACTCTGCATGAAGCGCAGCAAGGTTTCTATGAAACGGTGACACAGGGTCTCACGGAGTCGGAACTGTACACGATGCTCTCGCTGATCGGCAGGTGCGCGGTCAACGTGGCGCGGGAGGTCAAGAGGGGTGAGGGCGGCAGTGGTTGAAAACAGATTGCGACGCTCTCACTGATCGGCAGGCGCGCGGTCAACGTGGCGCGGGAGGTCAAGAGGGATGAGGGCGGCAGTGGTTGAAAACAAATTGCGACGCTCTCGCTGATCGGCAGGCGCGCGGTCAACGTGGCGCGGGAGGTCAAGAGGGGTGAGGGCGGCAGTGGTTGAAAACAGATTGCGACGCTCTCACTGATCGGCAGGCGCGCGGT